>JAZPYP010000073.1:0-19115 GCA_045544255.1 Eubacteriales bacterium
TCTGTTTTTATCATCTTTGACACGCTGGGAGACTCTCAAAAATGTTTCCGAATTCGCCAAACCGGTCTCGTCGGCGTACATAGGTACGGTAGAGAGCGGTTTGGCGGATAGCAGAAAATTTCAATAAAATCCGCATCGCCATGTGGATTTTTTCCTTTTATAGAAAACAAGGAGAAAGAATGATACTTCCTTCTCCATGTTAACCTATTGATTGGCACAATCTGGTTGCTTTCTTCTATTTTCTGCGGTCGGGGACTTTTTTGACAGTCTCAAATCCTTGTTTCCGTCTTTGGAAACAAGGATTTTTCTTTTCCTGCGGGGTGGAAAAATTCAAAAGGTATGATATAATGAATAAAACGATTATTTATTAGGAGATCCTCATGAAAAATTGGCTTTACAGCAGCTTTATCATTATACTGATCCTGCTCCTTTGCGGATGCACCGAAAAAATCGATCTGCCCAAGGCGGATCCACCAAAAACCGAGAGCACCCAAGCGGAGCCCGCCCCACCAAAAGAGGAGCAAGAGCCTGCGCCCGCTCATTCCGCGCTATTCCTCCCTGCCTATTCCGAGGCGCAGGTGGAGGAATACTTTAATGAGGCTGCCCTTACTATGGAATACACCGAAGGAGAGGGGAATTTTTCCCTGATCCAAAAATGGATGGCACCCCTGATCTATCGGATCGATGGTGCGCCCACTGATCAGGATCTTTTGGTGCTGGAGGAGTTCTTTGAGCAGGTTAATGAAATTGAGGGCTTTCCCGGAATAATCCCCGCAAAAAATGATGAGGCAGAAAACCTTACCCTCAGCTTTTTATCCCCCAATGCCTTTCGTGATCACTTTTCCGAGGTGATCCATGAGGAGGAGGCCTTTGGGGCGGCGCAATTTTGGTTCTATAACGATACCAATGAAATCCATACCGCTCGCATCGGCTATCGCACCGATATCGATCAGGAAACCCGCAATTCGGTTTTGATCGAAGAGGTGGTCAATATCTTAGGGCTCAGCGATACCGTTCTGCGGGAGGATAGCATTACCTATCAATTTTCCGATGCCAATGCTACCCTTTCCGATACCGACCTTCTGATCTTGAAACTACTCTATCACGAAAAGATGCAATGCGGCATGAATCAAGAGCAAGCCGCCGCCATCATTAAAGAACTTTATTATTGAGAAAGAGGCATTCCCATGAAACATTCTTCCATCATCCTTGAAAACAAACATTTTCGCCTCGCCCTCTCCCCTTTTGGGGCAGCAGAGAGCCTTATTTTAAAGAAGAGCGGCGAAGAGCTTCTTGCCAATTCCGATACTCCTTTTTTCTCCCTTGCCGAAGAGCGCCCCTATCATAATGAGGTGAAGCTCGCCCAACCCATGAAGCGCACTGCCTTTTCGGCCAATTCCCTCCGCCAAGAGGGAGATCGGCTGATCATCGGCTTCGAAAAGATTCAATTCGAGGCGGTGGTGCAGGCAGAAATCAAAGAGCAATATATGGTTTTCACTCTGGTGGATTTTCCGGTACGCCCCGATTCCTTTGGAATCGGCGTAGTGCCGATGCTACCGCCGGTGAGCAGCTTTCGCTTAGTGCAACTTGCCCTGAAGCCTCGGGCAAATTTTGGAGAATGGCTCAATGCCCTTTGGGATGAAAAGGCGGCAGTCAATGTCCTTTCTGCCTGCCCCTACCCCAAGATCGGCGCTGAAGAGCGGCGGGATCATAAAATTCTATTCGGAGAAACCCTTTCGGAAGTGCAACTCAAAAATGCAGGGGTTGCGCTGATTGCGGCACCGAAGGAAGAACTTCTTGACAGCATCGAAGCCTTGGAGATTGATCGGGATCTGCCCCGCGGGGTGGAGAGCCGCCGCGCGCCCACCATCAACCGCTCCTATTATTGGGCAAACGATATCACCCCTGAAAATGCCGATGCTTATATTGCCGCCGCCAAAAAAGGGGGCTTTACCCATCTTTCGATTTATTATTCGGCACTCCTGAATACCGGCCACGGTTATTGGCAACTCGGGGACTATAAAACCCTCAACCCTGCCTTTAAAAACGGAAAGAGTGATCTGATTGCCCTTCTTGAAAAGATCAAGGCGGCGGGAATCACTCCGGGGCTGCATATCTTGCATACTCATATTGGGCTAAAAAGCCGATACCTCACCCCTCAAGCCGATCATCGCCTCAATCTCACTCGCCGGTTTACCCTTGCCAAGGGCTGCTCCATGGAGGATACCATCCTTTTTGTGGAGGAAAATCCGGAAGGGGTTCCGGAGCATGAGCCCTTGCGGGTGCTCAAATTTATGGGAGAGTTGATCCAATATGAGAGCATTTCCACAGAGCGCCCTTATTGCTTCAAGGGCTGCAAGCGGGGCTATAACGAAACGATCCCAAAGGCTCATGAAATCGGCACCATCGGCGGCATTTTGGAGATCAGCGAATTTGGCGCCCAAAGCGTTTATATCGATCAAAAAACCTCTCTGCAGGATGAAATTGCCGAGGGGATTGCAGATCTTTACGATGCGGGCTTTGAATTTCTCTATTTCGATGGCTCCGAAGGAGTCAATCCCCCTTCCGATATCACCGTTGGCCTTGCTCAATGGAAAGTCTATAATAAACTCTCCAAAAAACCGACCTTCTGCGAGGGCGCAGCCAAATCCCATTTCTCTTGGCACATGCTCAGTGGTGGGAATGCCTTTGATGTTTTCCCAACCGAAAGTTTTAAAGAAATGACTGCTCTGCACCCCTTCAGAGAAGCACCTCAGATGAAAAAGGATTTCACTCGGGTAAACTTCGGTTGGTAGCGCCTCTCTTCGGATCAGCGCCCTGATATTTTTGAATACGGCACTGCTTTGGCTGCCGCATGGGATTGTCCCGGCGCTTTCTGCGCCTCCCTCAAGCGACTTGCCGCGCATCCTCGCACCGATGATATTTTGGAAACCTTCCGCCGCTGGGAGCTTGCAAGAGAGAGCGGATTTCTTACCGACGAGATGAAAGAAGAATTGAAAAAGACCGAGATCGAGCATACTCTGCTGATCGACGAAGCGGGTGCTTTAGAGCTTTGCCGCTGGGAGATGCTCCCCACCGCCGATGAGCGGATCTCCGCCTTTTTCTTTGAGCGCAAGGGTAAGGCCTGCGCCGCCCTTTGGAATAATAGCGGAGAGGGCACCCTTTCCCTGCCCCTTACGAGCGAAGGCCTTCGCTATCTGGATGAGATCGGCGGCGAAGAGATCCCCATCAAAACCGATGGCGCTGCCCTTTCCCTGCCCCTTGGCAAAAAGCGGTATCTCACCACCGATCTTTCCAAAGAAGAGCTCACCGAAGCCTTTAAAATGGCGCACCTTCATTAGAATTTAAAAAGCCGATCTTTGCGATCGGCTTTTTAAATTCTATCTTTTAAACAATTTTATATATGAATTATCATACTTTATAGGATTGATCTGTGCTAAAATGAAAGTATATTATTGTAGCCATATGGGGGAAATACCATGGAGATCAAAAGCGTTACAGTTATTGGTGCAAACGGAATTATGGGCGCCAACATCAGCGGCATCTTTGCCTCCTTCGGGGATGCGAAGGTTTATATGGTGGGGCGGGATATTGAAAAAACCAAAGCCGCAAGAGCCCAAGCCGCCAAATCGGTGAAGGCTGATAAGGTTGCCGAAAATCTCATTGCCGCCGATTATTCTATGCTGGAGCAGATTCTCCCTGATTCCGATCTTGTTTTCGAAAGCGTTGCGGAGGATATGGCTATCAAAACCGATGTTTACCAAAAAATACTTCCGTTTTTAAAAGAAGATGCTATCATCTGCACCGGCACCTCTTCCCTCTCTATTGATGCTTTTGCGGATTTAATGCCCGATGCTTTGAAGGGGCGCTTTTTCGGAGTTCATTTCTTTAATCCGCCTTATAATATGCCCCTTTGCGAGCTGATTGCCGCCAAAGCCGCCGATCCTGCTCTTCAATCGGAATTTGAGCGCTATCTGCGGGAGCGGCTTTTGCGCAAGGTGGTGCCTGTAAAAAATGCGCCTGCCTTTCTTGCAAACCGCATTGGATTTCAATTCATCAACCATGCCATGCAATATGCGGAAAGCTATAAGGATGAGGGCGGGATCGACTATGTGGATTCTGTGCTCGGTTCCTTTACCGGCCGCTCCATGCCGCCCCTTTTAACTGCTGATTTTGTGGGCTTGGATATCCATCAGGCGATTGTGGATAATCTCTATGAAAATACCAATGATCTTTTCAATGAAACCTTTAATCTTCCCGATTTTGCCAAAAGATTGATCGGAGAAAATAAGCTTGGCAGGAAAACCGCAGGAGGTCTTTATAAGACCGAGCGGCTTGGAGATCAAAAGATCCGCATGGTCTACGACATTAATAAAAAGGGCTATCGGGAAATCAAAAAATACGATCTTCCCTTTGCCGCCAAAATGAAAGCGCAGCTCAGGGAAGGAAATTATGAAGATGCTCTTAAAACCTTGGTAAATGAAAAATCCAAGGACAGCGAATTTTGCCTGAAATTGCTGATGGAATATATCGTCTATTCGGTTTTGACCGCCGAAAAGATCGGCTATACCATCCATGCGGCAGACACCGTTATGGCGGAGGGCTTTAATTGGTGCCCCCCTCTGGCGCTGGCAGATGCCCTTTCAAAAGTTACCGATCTGCGGCAGTTGATTGCCAAAAAAATAGATACCAAGATCCTTGAAGCAATTGATCTCGATCATTTGATGGCTTTGATGGATGGCGGCAGCTATGATTTCAGACCATTTTTTAAGGTAGGATAAGCAGATGAGCAAAAAAGTATATGTTTTGGGCGGAGCGCAAACCGACTTTGCAAGAAACTGGACCAAAGAAGGAAAAAGCTTTATCGCCCTTTTAAAAGAGGTCATCGGCGATGGCATGAAAAATACAGGGATCACCTTTGAGGAGATCCGCGCCCTCAATGAAGAAAATAAGGTTGCCGCTTTTATGGGCAATTTTATTGCGGAGCATTATATCGACCAAGGGCATCTGGGCGCTTTTTTAACCGAGGTGGATCCCGCATTCTATGGGGTGCCCTGCGCCCGCTACGAGGCGGCCTGCGCTTCAAGCTCGGTGGCGCTGGATGCGGCCATTACCAAAATTCGGGCAGGGGAATATGATCTTGCCATTGTTTGCGGTTGGGAACTGATGAAAACAGTCGATTCCAAAAAAGGCGGAGATATCCTCGGCCGCGCCGCTTACTATGAAAAAGAGGGCAAGGGCATTGATTTCCCCTTCCCCAAGCTTTTTGGGCGCCTTGCTGATGAGATCTTAAAAAAATATCCCATCGATGAGCAGCGGTTTATGGATGCCCTTGCCAAAATCTCCGCCCAAAACTATGAAAATGCCAAGCGCAACCCCAAAGCGCAAACCCGCCAATGGTTTATGAGCTATGAGCAGGCGAAGGCGAGAAATACACCGACCAATGCCTTGGTTGGCGGAAAGCTGGCGGTTTCCGATTGCTCGCAAGTTACCGATGGGGCGGCAGTAGTTTTTCTTGCTTCAGAAAAATTCATTAAAGAGCGCGGCCTTGAAAAGCCGATCGTGAAGGGCTATGGCCATCGGGTTGCGCCGGTGCTTTTTGAGAAAAAGATGGAGGAGAGCAGGGATTCCGATTATATTCTTCCCTGGACGCGCAAAGCCTGCCTTGATGCCTATCGGCGCAGCGGTCTTACCGTTGCGGATATCGATGTTTTTGAAACCCACGATTGCTTCACTTCCAGCGAATATGCCGCCATCTCGGCCTTCGGGATCACCGAGCCGGGCAAGGAATATCTGGCAGTGGAGAATGGCACCATCGCATTTTCGGGCGCAAAGCCCATCAATCCCAGCGGCGGCCTGATCGGTTGCGGGCATCCGGTGGGGGCAAGCGGCGCCAGAATGTTTCTCGATCTCTATCGCCAAGTGGCAGGAGAAGCGGGAGATTATCAGGTGAAGGGCGCAAAAAATGCCATGATGCTCAATATTGGCGGCAGCGCCACCACCAACTATGTATTTATTCTTGGAAAAGAATAAGCAAAAATCACTCAAAAGGATCCTCACATATGTTTTTCGAATTAAATTTATATTCCAAAGAATTAAAGATGAATACCCAAGTCAGCGTGATCCTGCCCGATACGGTGGAAGAGGGAAAAAGCTATAAAACCCTCTGGCTTTTGCATGGGCTCAAAGGGGATCATACCTCTTGGATGCGCAATAGTTCCATCGAGCGATATGCACATAAATATAAGATTGCGGTGGTGATGCCGAATGTGCAGCGAAGCTGGTATACCGATACCGCCTATGGGATGAATTACTTTTCTTATATTACCAAGGAGCTGCCTGAGATCTGCCGCTCTCATTTTAAAGGAATGAGCGAGAAGCGAGAAGATAATATCGTTGCCGGCCTTTCCATGGGCGGCTATGGCGCCCTGAAGGCGGCGCTCCGCTGCCCCTTGCAATACGGGGCCTGCATCTCTCTTTCGGGATCCTTGGATATCTGCCGCCGCGGGCGCCCTCTTTATACCAAAGAATGGAAGGCGCTCTTCGATTTTGAACTCCAAGATGCGTTGGAGCTTGAAGGGGGCGAGAATGATCTTTTCGCTCTTGTAAGAAAAAATCACCGGGAAGGGCTGCCCTTTCCAAAGATCTATCTTTGGTGCGGAGAAGAGGATTCTCTGCTTCCCATCAGCGAGCAATTCCATTTTCTCCTTGCAACCTTCGGCATAAGCCACCGCTATCACCATTCCGAGGGAGATCATAGCTGGCGCTGGTGGGATCAAGAGATCCGCCCCGCCCTTGCCTATGTTTTAGAAGAATAAAAACCGCTGAAACGACTCCCGAAATGGGGGTCGTTTTTCTTATATTTCTATCTTTTATACAAGTTTATTTATGAAATGGCATATTTGATTTTTTTTATTAATGCTACAATAGAGGTAAATCAAACATAAAGGAGATTTTTGCTATGGAAATCAAAAAGATTGCTGTTATCGGCGGCGGACTGATGGGCCGCCAGATCGCCCTCTGCGCATCCATTCATGGCTTTGATGCCACTATTTATGATCTTAAGCCCGAAGTTTTAGAAGCGGTGCAAGAGTGGGAAGATACTTATCTTGCAGGAAGAATCACCAAAGGCCGCATGACCGAGGAGCAGGTGGCCGCCACCCGCGAGCGGTTCCATCTGGAGCCCTCTTTAGAGAAGGCTGTAGCTGATGTAGATTGCGTCATCGAGTGCATCATCGAGGTTCAGGAAGTTAAAGCCAATCTCTTCCGTCAGCTGAGTGATTTAGTAAGAGAAGATACCCTCCTCTGCACCAATTCCAGCTTCATGGTTTCCTCGATCTTTAAAGATTGCGTTAAAAACCCTTCTCGCCTTTGCAATATGCATTTCTATAACCCTGCCTTGGTGATGGAATTTGTGGAAGTAGTGCAAGGGCCCCATACCTCTGAGGAAACCGCGCGCACCGCTTATGAATTCTGCAAATCCATCGGCAAATGCCCCATTTGGCAGAAAAAAGAAATCCCCGGCTTTGCAGGCAACTATCTGCTCGTTGGCTTGCAGGAACGGGCCCGTTATCTGGTAGAAAACGGCTACTGCACTCCCGAAGAGGTTGATATTGCTCTGGAAAAGGGATTCAATCATAAAATGGGTGTTTTCCGTATGAACGACCTGACCGGTATTGATCTTACCTTCACCATTATGAAGAAAAAATATGAAGAGACCGGTGTAAAATGCGATATGTATGATATCTATGAAAAACTGGTTGCTGAAAACCGCCTCGGGCGCAAGACCGGCCATGGATTCTATGATTATGAATAAAGTAAAGCGAGATATCTGAACCCGCCTTTTTAAAACGGAGTTCGAGTTTAAATGCTCACCCTAAAGGAGAAAAAGAATGAGTGGACCATTATCCGGAATTAAAGTGGTAGAAATGTCTACCTATGTAGCAGGCCCTGTTACCGCCCGTCTTCTGGCAGATATGGGCGCCGAGGTCATCAAGGTGGAGGCCCCCATCGGCGATCATTGGAGAAGAACAGGCATCAGCTATGTGCCAAGCCGTTTCGAAGAGGATGAAAACCCTGTTTTTGATATTTATAATACCGGAAAAAAGCTGGTATCCTTAAACCTTAAAACCCCTGAAGGAAAAGAGGCTTTCTTAAAGCTGATGGAGGATGCGGATGTATTTGTAACCAACACCCGCCCCGCAGGGTTGAAGCGTCTGGGGGTTTCCTACGAGGATCTGAAGGATCAATTCCCCAAGCTGATCTATGCCATGGTTTTGGGCTTTGGTGAGGAAGGCCCCGATGCGGCCATGCCTGCCTTTGATACTACCGCCTTTTGGGCGCGCAGTGGTTTCTTCCGCGATATGTCGGTCAAAACCGAAAATTACTATCCGGTTGCCCAGCCCTCCAGTGTTGGCGATACCGCTACCGCCTATTTGCTGGTAGCCGAGATCTGCGCCGCTCTCTTTAACCGCACAAAAACAGGCAAGGGCGATTTTGTATCCTCTACCCTTTACCGCAACGGCATCTTCTGCATGGGCACCATGATTATGATCGCCCAGCCCCCCTTTGGAAATGTCTATCCCAAAGACCGCGTTGAGTGGGGAATTCCCAGCGGCAGCTATGAGTGTGCCGACGGGGAATGGCTCTATTTGAACATTGGTACTAAACCTTACGAAGCTCATTATGAGTTTATCGGTCGGATGGATCTCTTAAAGGAGCCCCGCTTTATTGATGGGCCCACCCGCTGGAAGAATCGGCAAGAGCTTTACGAGATCTTCCGCGATACCATCCTGACCAAAACTTCAGATGAATGGTTAGAAATCGGAAAATCTTTGGATCTTCCCCTTGTGCGGATGAATCATTTCAAAGATGTATCTTCTGATCCTCAAGCTTGGGCCAATGGCTTTTTGGAGCATGTTACCTTCCGCAACGGCCATGTTGATATTATGCCCACCAGCCCCATTGAAATGGGCTCTGCCAATCCTCCTGCCACCAAGCCTGCCGAGGGCATCGGCGCCGATACCGAAAAGGTTTTGGCTTCCCTTGGCTACAGCAAGGAGCAAATTGATGCTATGATCGCTGCAGGGGCTGCGATCAGCGCTAAAAAGTAATTTAATTTTAAAGGAGATAAAATTATGCGTGAAGTTGTATTTGTAGACGGTATGCGTACCGCCATCGGCAAGATGGGCGGCACCTTGAAAGACATCCCCTCTGCTGATCTTGCGGCCAAAACCGTAAAAGCACTGGTGGAAAAAACCGGCATTCTGGAAAAGGGCGGTAAGGTGGATTCTGTCATCTGCGGTTCCGCCGCTTCCTGCTCCAAATCCTGGAGCCCTGCCCGTTATATTACTATGGCGGCAGGCCTGCCCTTTGAAACCTCTTCCTCTTTTGTGGAGATGCAATGTGGCTCTGCCATCGATTCCATCAACCATGCGGCATGGAAGATTCTTGCAGGGGCTGCTGATGTGGTGATCGCAGGCGGTATGGAATCTCATAGCAATACGGTTGTGAAATTCTCCACCACTGTTGAGCCCTATAAGGGCATGGGCCCCCGCCAGATCATTCCTATTATTCACGATGATCCCGCTCAACGGATCGGCATGATTGAGATTGCCGATGTAATGGCCGAAAAATGGGGCATCACCCGTGAAGAGTGCGATGCATTTGCCTGCCGCAGCCAGCAGAGAGCTGCCGCAGCCGTTGAAAAAGGCTATTTTGATGATGAAATCGTGCCCATCACCATCCCTGCCACCAGAAAAACTCCTGAAATCATCTTCAATAAGGATGAGCATCTGCGCCCCACCACTACCATGGAAGGCCTTGCCAAGCTTCGCGCTGTTCGGGGAACTGAGAATTCCGTTACCACCGCAGGCAACGCTTCCGGTCTCAACGACGGTGCTGCTTTCGTTATGATGATGACCGCCGAGAAGGCTGAAGAGCTTGGCCTTAAGCCCTTCGCTAAATGGGTTGCAGGCGCTGATGTTGGTGTGGAGCCCCGCTTGATGGGGATCGGCCCCGCTTATTCCAATCTTTTGGCTATCGAGCGGGCAGGCCTGACCATCGATGATATCGATGTTTTCGAGTGCAACGAAGCTTTCGCCGCTCAGAACCTGGCTGTTATCAAAGAGATGGAAATCAAGAGCGGCAAGAAGATCGATATGGAAAAATGGAATCCCAATGGCGGCGCTATCGCTTTCGGTCATCCCAACGCTGCTTCCGGCGCCCGTATCGCCCTCTTCTGCATGAAGGAGTTGGAGCGCAGAGGCGGCAAATACGGCCTCTTCTCCTCCTGCTGCGGCGGCGGTCAGGGTGTTACCGTATTGATCGAAAATCTGCGTAGATAAAGAAAGGAAAAATTTTAAAATGAAAAATCTGAATGGTAAATATTGTATTGTAACCGGCGCCGGTAAGGGCATCGGTAAAGCTATCGTAAAGCGCTTTTTGGCAGAAGAGGCCGCAGGGGTTGCCATTTTGGAATGGGATCTTGAGTTGGCTGAAGCTACCGCAAAAGAGCTGGATCCTTCCGGCGAGAAGGTTTTGGCCGTTAAATGCAATGTGGCTGATTCCGATATGGTGAAAGAGGCAGTGGATCAAGTAATGGCCAAATGGGGCAGAGTTGATGTTTTGATCAATAACGCAGGAATCACCCGCGATAGAATCTTCCATAAGATGAGCGATGATGATTGGCATTCTGTTATCAACATTAACCTCAACGGCACTTATAACCTTTGCAAATTTGTTGTTCCCATTATGCGGGAGCAGGAAAGCGGCGCAATTGTGAATATGTCCTCCACCTCGATGATGGGCAACCCCGGTCAGGCAAACTATGCTGCAACCAAGGCTGCTTTGGTAGGCTTCACCCGTACCATGGCTAAAGAGTTGGGCCGCAAGAACATTCGCATGAACTGCATCGCTCCTGCTTATATTGATACCGAAATGATGCGTGCAGTCGGCGAAGAGAAAATTGCCGGCATCATCAGAAGTGTTCCCCTCCAAAGATTGGGCGATCCCGATGAGATCGCAACTCTCACCGCATTCCTTTGCACCGATGATGCAAGCTGGGTTTCCGGCCAGACCATCTTTGCAAGCGGCGGCGCTATTTGCATGTAATTCAATTAAATTAAAATCACCCGAAGATGAAATCATCTTCGGGTGATTTTTTATATTGAATCAAACAACAATGCGAACGGCAAATTCCCCATCATCTGCAGAAAATCGGCAATTTCCTCCGAGTTGCTCGGTAATATAACGAATACTTTGAGTACCCAACCCATGCCCTTCCCGCTTTGAAATCGGAAGACCATCGATAAAAATCGGCAATCGCACAATTGGATTTTTAACCGAAAGCAAAAGTTTTCCTTCTGCTTCACTTATCAATAACTTTATTCTCTTTTTATCCGGGGGCAATTCCTCTTGGGCATTGAAGGCATTATCAAGAGCATTCGAAAGAATCGAGCAAAAGAGCATCTCATCTACCAAAATTTCGTCGAGCCCCACTTTGCAAGTGAACTCAATCTTTTGAGCGGAACATTTTTGCGAAAAATCAGAAAGAAGAAAATTAACCATCTTATTCTTGCAAAACTGCTTCACCTTCGCTCCTTCAATTCTGGAAATATGAGCAGCAATCATCTTTCTCGCCGCTTCTTGCTCTCCGTTTTGCAAGCAAAGGTCCAAGCTATTCAGAAAATGCCGCAAATCATGGCGCAGAATCTGCATTTCTTTCTCTACCTTTTCCACCGCCGCCATCCGCACACTTTGCTGTTCCGCAAAAATTCGGATCAAATGTTCCTTTCGCTCGGAATCTGCCTTCATTTCATATTCTTTATAATAAACGATGCAAAAAAGAACAAAAATGATGCACATGAAAAAGGGCAAAAATTCTGCTGTTAAATTTCGATGTTCCTCCCAAAGCTGTGTATATATTCCGGTCAAATAATCAAATAAATAATAAAACGCAGGCATCCCGCCAAAGATACAACTGCTCAAAAAATCTTTATTGAACAGCCTTGCAAAATAGCTGCCAATATAGTTTAGAGAAACAAATCCAACCACCAACAATACTGCAATCTGCACCACTTTTTCCACCCATGCAGCAGCACCGAAAGTTGCTGCAAAAATACCCAACCATTTGGCAGGTTGACAAAAAAGATAAGCAGTAGAAACCGCCGCCAGTGTTACAGTTAGTCGCTTGCGATAATAAAGCCGGAGCACCAAAATAATCGGCAAATGCGTAATGATCGGATAAACCTTCCAAACCAGCCTTTCTCCAAACCAATCATTGAAACCGATTTGCAAAAAACCACTAACCAAAAAAAGAAAGATAATAAACCCAATATTTTTCTTTTCTCGAATTCGAATCCCTGCAAAAGAAAATGAAAGAAGGATTCCAAAAAGCAAAAGTGCTCCATAATGCAGATAATAAAAAATCATCTCCACCATTTAAAAATCACCCTCCTTCCCGAAAAAAGCCTCGAAATAGGCTGCCTCAAATTCCTTTTGGCACTTTCGAGCGATTGGAATTCGGTAGCCGGAGCGAGTTTTGATCTCTTTTGCAGAAAAAGTATCGATTTGATAAAGATTCACAATATAACTGCGGCTACATTTAAAAAATCCATCGGTAATCAAGAGTTGCTTTTCATAAGTATATAAAGGTTCAACAGATTCAATCTGCCGACCATCAGAAAGCGAAAAAACAATATGCTTATTCTGCGCTTCGATATATTCTATCTTTTTAATCTCTATTCGATGAAAAACGCGAGCACCCTTTACCAAAATCGCCTTATCTCGCTCGCGGATTTCCTCCGAAAGCTCATTCAAACACGCATAAAATTTGGAGGCTTGAACAGGCTTTAAAAGATAATCATCTGCCTTTACCGCATAAGATTCCACCGCAAAATCTCGAGAGGAGGTCAAAAAAACAAGTTTAGTCGACTGATCCTGCCGCCGAATTTCCTCAGCTGTTTCAATTCCGTTCAAAAGCGGCATGATCACATCTAAAATAATCATATCAAAGGGCTTTGCACTATGGGCAGAGATCAAAGCATCTCCGTCCTCGAAGGCTTCAACCTGCAAATTTTCAGGTTGCTCCGGCCATCTTGCAAGAAGATTCCTAATCTCCTCGCGGCAAGAGACTTTATCGTCGCAAAAACCAATTCGCATTTGACCACCTCCTTTGAATTCGCTTTTAGTATATCATATTTTTTTACCGCTTTCAATCCCGCGATATTCCATTCACTCCGTAAAAAGAACCATTCGCTCCAAAACCAAAAATCTCCATCTTTTTCTGCTATAATTTCTTTATTATGATTATAGCGAGGTGCATACTCAATGAAACGAAAAAATATGCGTAATATGCTGCTGACGGTCGTTTTGGCCATCGCCCTGCTCTTTACCATGAGCATTACGACCCTTGCGGCATCCGTTAACGTTGCGATTACCGACGCAACCTATCACGCAAGCGGTGCTCTTGCCGGCATGACCACTGAATTCAGCTGGGATACCGCCTCGGCCAACAGCCGCCTCTTGCTGATGAAAAATAGGCTGGAGGATGACGATTTCACCGATTTGGGAGATTACGGCGACTCCTTCGAGGATTTTGATGCTGTTTTAGCCTACGATTCCGTCAACGGTACCTTTGGTATCAAGGCCTATTCCGCAGAAAGCGCTGTGAGTCCCGGCAACAACAGTATGTCGATCACCTTTGCCGATGGGGTTATCCCCTTAGATACCGATGCGACCTATTATCTCTATCTCTGGACCCGTTGGGGCATTATCAACGAGCATTGCTATCCCGACCATCTCATCGCCGCCATTCGCGTGCAGAACGGGGTGGTGCAATATGCAGAGGCCACCGGTCGGAACACCTACGACGAGAGCGATTTCAACTTTGTGGTAGCTGCCGAGAAATACGATGTAACCGTCGTTCCCGCCGCCAACATGACCAAAACCACCGATTCCGGTGCTGAAAGCCAGGCAGATTTGGATGTGCCGATGGAGGAAGTTATCTACACCGCCAATGCAGGCTACTATTTCCCCGAAACCTATGCAGTAGCAGAGGTCAATAACATTCGCGTTACCCGCATCGACGAAACCAAAATCAGCGTTTCCGGTATGCCTCTCGACGATACTACTATCAATCTGACTGCGCCCACCAAAAGGATCCTGCCTTTGGAGGATATGGTATTCGACTATGCCTATGATGCCCAAAGATCTCCTGTTTTCCCTAAAGCAGGGCAAACCATCTCTTTAAGCGGTTTGGATTATCCCTTAATCGGGTATGGTGAATTTGGCGAAACCAACGAAGGCGAATGGACTTTAACCAAAATCGGAACCTATTCTATCGTAAAGAACACTGCAAGAGATTCTGAACAATTGCAATCTATTGTTGAAGATATTGCAACCAATTATCCCAATATGACCGATGCTAATATTGTCGTCCATGAACTGAAGGATGGCGATAAGCATATCGCCTATGGCGTTGCAGTCGCTTATGATGAAGATCAAGAAATCGCCGTCTTCATCGGAGATACTTGGAGAGGCGGCGCAGGCTACTTGCTTACCAATGCCGCCAAAACCGGCAACGTTTCTTGTGTTGCAGATACCGATGTTACCGATTGGGTTGCTCCTACTGCATATAGCATCACTATCACCGATTCTGAATTCGGAACCACCATCGCTTCTGCTTCCAATGCCATTGCAGGCGATACCGTTACCATTACCACCACTCCCGCTGAAGGTTGCAAACTGGTTTCTGTCGATGGTGGCAATATCACCCTCACCGATTTGGGCAACGGTGAATATAGTTTTGTAATGCCCGAAGGGAATGTTACCATTACTCCCACCTATGCAAAGAACGAATATACCGTTATCTATAAAGTAAACGGTGAAGTGGTTGACACTCAAACCATCAAGCATGGTGAAGATGCCACCGCTCCTTCCATCCCTGCAAAAGAGGGTTACACCGCCGCTTGGGATAAAGATGGCAAAAATATCACCACCAATACCGAAATCAATGCGGTATATACCATCAAAACTTATACGGTTGTTTATAAAGTAAACGGCGAAATCATCGCAACCTTCACCGTAGAGTATGGCAAAGATGCCACCGCTCCTTCCATCCCCGCAAAAGAAGGCTTCACCGCTGCTTGGGATAAAGACGGCAAAAATATCACTGCCGATACCGAAATCAATGCGGTCTATACCGAGATTCCCCCCTCTGAATCTCCCAATAATGAAGGTCCCGAAGCTCAACCTCCCAAAAAGGATGAGGAAGAAATCGTTATTCCTCCATCCCAACAGCCTCAAACCGGTGATCGCTCCAATCTGATGCTCTATCTTGCGCTGATGTTGGCAAGTGGCGCCTGCCTCTTAGGATTGCTTCGCAAAAAACAGGAGGGTTAAGCCTCTACGCCTCTTGTTCTCCTTTTTAAAACGATGCCTTCGGGCATCGTTTTTTTATTGCAAAAATCAATTGTATATGCTATATTTGTGATAAATAAATATATGGTGAGGATGAGAAAATGATCAACTTGAAAGAATTTAAGGAAAATGGATCTTCCCACATCGAAGAATTGATCCGCGAAGGCATTGCAAACGGCAGCCGCACCGCGACCATCAAAGGCAATTGGGAAATCGCTTCTGCCATCCGCATCCCCGATCATTTTAAGCTGATCTTGGATGGATGCCATCTTAAAATGAAGGATGGCGTTTATTCCAATATGTTTATCAACCTTCACCACGATACGGAAGAAGGCAAAACCCTCGCAGGGCGCGATTTTGATATTGCCATTCTCGGCGTTAACGATCCCATCTTGGATGGGGGCAATTATAATGGGCTTTCCGAAAAAAACGCCTCTAAAAATGGGCTTCCTCCCATTTGGAAGAATAATCTGATCCTTTTTACCAATGTTGAAAATTTTGAAATGAGCGGATTTTCCTGCCATAATCAAAGATGGTGGGCGCTGAACTTTCTCTTCTGCTCCCATGGAAAGCTCCATGATTTAAGCTTCAAAGCCTGCGATATCGGCATCGATTCGGATGGGAATATCTACCATGGCTTAAAGCGCGGATCTTATAGCGAGGTTTTGGTCAAAAATGCAGATGGCATTGATCTTCGCCAAGGCTGCCATGATATTACCATCGAAAATATCAGCGGCTTTACCGAGGATGATTCCATCGCCCTTACCGCTCTTCAAGGCAGATTAGAAGATGCTTTTGAGGTAGAAGGCTTACCAAAGGATATCTGCCGCGTTACCATCAAAAACATCCGAACTGCTGCCTTCTGCACCAATGTTCGCCTTTTGAATCAGGAGGGTATTCCTCTTTATGATATTATGATCGATGGCGTTTATGATATGGCAGAGGAATCTCCTCATATGGATCGGGGGATCTACAGTGTGCGAATCGGAGATCAAAAGCTTTATGGCTCCCGCCATTCCTTTGAGGACGAAACCTATAATATCACGATTCGCAATGTTCGCTCCTATGGCGCTCGTGCCGCAGTCAGTTTGGTTGGCGCCATGAAAAATATCACCATCGAAAATATTGAATGCATCCGCGATACCATCGAGTTGGAGGATTTACGCTAATGCTCAACCCCAATATCCCTGTAATGAATTCTAATATTGATCCGCTTCAACGAAAAGAACTTCTAAAAAAGTTGAAGGAGGCTAAAGCCTCTCGTCTTTGGATCGCCTTTGATCGGGTTACCCTTTTTGAGGATCGCACCGAGGCGTTGAGCGCCCTAAACGAAAATCTCCGCTATTTTGAAAAAGAGGGAATCGAAACGGGGGTTTGGTTTCAGGCCTTTGGCTTTGGAGATCCCTTGCCCCAAAAGAGGGATTGGATGCGCATCCGCTCCATTTGCGGCGCAGAGCGGGAAGGCGATGCTTTTTGCCCTGAAGATCCCGATTTTTTAAAAGCTTATCTCGATTGGGTGCGAGATATTGCCGCCTGCAAGCCTTCTCTTATGATGCTGGATGATGATCTCTGCCTTTCGGTGCGCCCCGGAATCGGTTGCTTTTGCAAGCGCCATATGGCCCTTTTGGAGGAAAAATGCGGCAAAATTTCGGATCTTACCGCCATCTTCAGGGGCGGAAAAAATCCTTATCGGGATGCCTATCTTGAGGTCATGGGCGAGAGCTTAAAAGGATTTTGCCGGAAGGTGCGCAGAGCGGTAGATGAAATTGACCCCGCCATTCGGGTGGGGCTTTGCGCAGGCTATACCTCTTGGGATCTGGAAGGATGCGACCCCTTGGAGCTTTCCCGCATTTTGGCGGGCAATACCGCGCCCTTCTTTCGGCTGACCGGCGCGCCCTACTGGGTAGCCCCTCAAAAGGATCGATTTAAGGGGCAGCGGCTCTCGGCGGTGATCGAGAGCGCCCGCAATCAGGCGGCATGGTGCAAGGAGAGCGGCATTGAATTTTTTGCCGAGGCCGACAGCTTCCCCCGCCCCTGCTACCATTGCCCCGCCATGCTGATCGAAAATTTTGACCTTGCCATGCACGCAGCGGGGATCGGGAGCCTGAAATACCTCTATGATTATCATTCCTCCCTTGACTATGAAAGAGCCTACCATAAGATCCATATCCGCAATCTCCCCCTTTATGAAAAGATCGAGGAGGCCTTCAAGGGCGCTTCTCCCTGCGGGGTGCGGCTTTATCGCCCTGCCCATTGGCTGAAGGATGCTCTTCTGCCTCAAAAATTTGGGGGAGAAAAGGCCATCATGCGAAGCTTCTTTTCCACCGCAGCGGCGATGCTCTCCGCCCATTCCATTCCTCTTTGCTATGATGGGGGGAGCCCCTTTGCCGCCTTTTTCGGCGAGGATGCCCGCTTCTTTGAGGATCGCCATGAGAAGATTCTTTTGGATCTCCCTGCCGCCCTTAGGCTGCAAGAGAGAGGAATAAACCTTGGCATTGAGAAAGCGGAAGAGATGGCTCCGCCCCTTTTTGAGCATTTCGGCAAGGAAAAGGTTTTGCTTGCCCGCCCTGCAGAGATTCCCTTTTGGCGCCTCACCTTAGGGAAAGGCGCAAGGGTAGAGAGCACCTTTGATAACGGCGCGCCTGCAAGCTTTTGCTATGGAAAATACCTGATCCTTGCCTTTGAGGCAAGCGCTGCGGCAGAAGGCAGCACTCTTTTCTCCTCCTACGCAAGGGGCGAGCAGCTTCGCGCCTTTTTCGGCCATTCCTTCCCCGCCATTTCCCATCATCCGGAAATCTATTGCCTTTGCGCCGAGAAAGAAGGGCGGCAGATCGCCCTTATCCAGAATCATTCCATCGATCCCCTCTTTGATTTCGAGATCCTTTTGCCAAAGGTCGGCAAAAGCTTTACGCTTCATGGTGCAAAGGGAGCGCTTTGCGAAAATAAAATCAAGATCAGCGGCGAATTTCCCCCTCAAGGGACGCTGCTTTTAGAGGTGAAATACGAATGATCTTCCGAGAATTATCAAGAAAAAAGAATCAATTATCTATAGAAGAATGCCGCAAAATCCTCCTTCAGGAAAAGCGCGGGGTTTTATCGGTATTGGGGGATGGAGATTACCCCTATGGAATGCCCATGAACCATTATTTTGATGAGAAGAGCGGCGCCATCTTTTTCCATTGCGGCAAAAAGGGCCATCGGTTGGATGCCCTGCGGCGCTCCGATAAAGCCTCCTTTTGCGTTTATGACCAAGGCTACCAAAAAGAGGGGGATTGGGCGCTGAATATTAAAAGTGTGATTGCCTTCGGAAGAATGGAAATGATCGATGATCCCGCCCTTATCAAAGAGATCTCCGAGAAGCTGAGCCGCAAATTCACCAAAGACGATGCCTATATTCAAAAAGAGATCCAAGACCATGCTAAAAACACCCTTCTTTTAAAGCTTACCCCCGAGCACCTTTGCGGAAAACTGGTGAATGAATCTTAAAAAAGTCCCCGACCGCAGAAAAAGGAAAGAAAGCAGGCGGATTGTACCACTCAATAAATCAAGAAGGCGAAAGAAGTATCATTCTTTCTCTTTGTTTTCTTTAAAAGGAAAAAATCCGCATAATCATGCGGATTTTGATTAAATTTTTCTGCTATCCGCCAAACCGCTCTCTACCGTACCTATGTACGCCGACGAGAACGGTTTGACGA
>JAZPYP010000074.1:0-82411 GCA_045544255.1 Eubacteriales bacterium
TTAAAACAATACTCAATTCCGCAGATATGAAAGCAATTCCTTTGTATGAAAGAGTGGGTTTCCATACTTCATCAACAATTATGTACATAGACCTTTAAATTCAAATTGATTTGACAATAAGACAAATTCCAATTTATCGAATAAATGATATTTGTTTAAAAAGGGCTTTAAGTTCTCCTAAAAAGTGGAAAATGTGCCGTACATTTTCCCTGCTTGTTACGGTATAAGACAAAATTAAAGGAAGCACGAAATTTTCGTGCTTCCTTTTTTACAGTCCTTAACGGTACAACCCATATGCCGGCGGCTTTCTTTTATTAAAACGACATGTTTTCGATGGATTCAGCATACTGAGAAGGTGTCATGCCGGTGGATTGCTTAAAATGGCGAGAAAAGTATTGGACAGAGTTATAACCGAGTCGTGCGGCAATTTCTGTAAAATTTTCGTTCTTTTCTCGGATGATTTGTTTGGCTTTATCGATTTTGCATCGATTATAATAGTCCATTGCACCGCTTCCGATTCCTTCACGAAATAGTTTTTTCATAGAAGATTCGCTCATAGAAAAGTGCGAGCAAAGGCGGCCAAATGTAATGTTATTTTCAACATTTTCATTAAGATAATCGCAAATTTTTGCCAATCTGCTATTGGTATCTTCGTCAAAGTTTTTTTGGACCTTTGGAGTGGAATTACCTTCCTCGCGAATTAAATATATCAGAAATTCTTCAAGGTGAATTTGAATCATCTGCTCGGCGCCAAAGGGCTGCTCTTCTTTGCGAAGGAGTTGAGCAGTATGCGGTTTTCCTAATGGGGTTGAAAAGGCGCCGCGCGCTTCTTTGATCATTCGCCCCATAAGCTTTTTGCAGCGGTCCGGGCATTTGATTACCTTGCCTGTGATATTCAATAGTTGGGAGCAGGAAGAAGAGAAAGAGATAATAAAGGAATTCGCTGCACGCTCCCCATTGCATCTCAAGTTATGAAATTCCATCGGGCGGTGCAGATAAAGTTCTCCGGTGGATAGGATTAATTCATGGGCACCGGCAGTGATTACAAGCTCTTCTTTATCGGCATAGACAAGTTCCCAAAAATCATGGAATTCGCCCGAAAATGCAAAATCTTTGGCATATTCAAAATAATGAATTGAAATAATATCCTCGATTTCTAATGTTTTTTTAAGCGAAGTTTTCAGGTATTCCATGGATTTTGCACCTCCTTTTTGCCGTACTTTTTATTATGATACCATATTAATTTGAAAATTTCAATAGAACGAAAAGTATAAATAGAAGATCGAATATTGATTTGACTTGGTAATTATTTAATGATATAATAAAAAAAAATAAAAAAAGGATGGTGCAGATAATGAAAATTATTGAAACTAATAATTATCAAGAAACCAGCAAGATTGCGGCAGATATTGTTGCAGAGCAGATTCTTAATAAGGGTGATTCCGTTTTGGGCCTTGCCACCGGTTCTTCTCCCGAGGGAATGTATGCAGAGCTTGTTGCAATGAATCAGGCCGGAAAGATTGATTTTTCCGGTATCACTTCTGTGAATTTGGATGAGTATTTCGGCCTCGCACCCGAAAATGATCAAAGCTATCGCTACTTTATGAACCATCATCTTTTTGATCATGTTAATATTCGCAAAGAGTGTACTTATGTGCCCGATGGATTAACCAAGGAGCCTGAAAAAGAATGTGAAGAATATGATCGCCGCATTGAAGAACTTGGAGGCATTGATCTTCAAGTGCTCGGCATGGGATTGAATGGTCATATTGGCTTTAATGAACCCGGTGATTGTTTCCCTGTTGGTACTCATCTGGTAACTTTGGAAGATTCTACCATTGAAGCAAATTCTCGCTTTTTTGCCTCTAAAGAAGAGGTTCCCACTCAAGCATTGAGCATGGGTATGAAATCCATTATGTGTGCAAAGAAAATTCTTATGATTGTTCACGGTAAGGCAAAATATGAAACCCTGATGAAGGCAATCAATGGCCCTGTTACTCCTTGGCTGCCTGCATCTATTTTGCAGCTTCATCCCGACGTTACCGTTGTATGCAGCTTTAATGAGTAATCCGGAGGTAGCCTGAATGATTCAGTTTGGTACCGGTGGTTGGCGCGCGGAAATCGGTTCGGAATTTGTTAAAGAAAATATCTGCCGCGTAGGGCAGGGAATCTGTAATCTTATGAAGGCAGAGGATAAGGTGGATCGTCCGGTTATTATTGGATATGATCGGCGGTTCTTATCCAAAGAAGCAGGAGAGTGGCTTGCTGAAGTTTTGGCCGGCAATGGGATTGAAGTGATTTTTCTTCATCGAAGCGCTCCCACTCCGTTGGTGATGCATACTGTTAAAAACAAAAAGTTATATTATGGCATTGAGGTAACGGCTTCTCATAACCCTTCGATTTATAATGGCATTAAGTTGATTGTAGAAGAAGGGCGAGATGCCAATGTGGAAACAACCTCCTTGCTTGAGCAAAAGATCGCTGAAGTAGAGAAAATTGAGTTTGTTCCTTTTGAAACTGCGATTTCAGAAGGGAAAATTCGCTATTGGGAAAATCCTTTTAATGATTTTCTTGATGATATCATCAATGTTTTGGATATGGAGGCAATCCGCAATCGCGGCCTTCGCATTTTATTTGATCCAATGCATGGCAGCGCCACTTATCCATTGATGGTAATTTTCTATACCGCTCGGTGCACCTTGGATATCATTCATAATGATAAAGATGCCTATTTTGGTGGTATGATGCCTGCCCCCACCGAAAATACCCTGCAGGATCTTGCTGCTCGCGTGGTTGCAGGCGGCTATGATCTTGGTATCGGTGTGGATGGTGATGGAGATCGCCTTGGCATTATCGATCGCAATGGGAACTATATCAGTGCCAATGAGATTCTTGTATTGCTCTATTATTATCTTCATGAGTATAAAGGATGGAAGGGCGCTGTTGTGCGCAATCTCGCCACTACCCATATGCTCGATGCTGTTGCAAAAGATCTTGGCGAAGAATGCTTTGAAGTTCCGGTTGGTTTCAAATATATCTCTTCTAAAATTGATGAGGTTGATGCAGTATTGGGCGGCGAATCCTCCGGCGGTCTTACTGTGCGGGGGCATATCCATGGAAAGGATTCTGTTTATGCGGCATCTCTCTTTGCCGAAATGATTTGCAAAACAGGGAAATCTCCCTCTGAACTTCTTGAGGAATTAAAAGCGAAATACGGTACCTATGAAATGGTTGAATATAATTTGCCTTTTGCTCCTGAAGATAAAGAGGCAGTAATGCATACTGTAATGGTAGAGCGGAAACTGCCTGAATTCATGATAAAGATGCAAAAAGTCAGCTACGAAGATGGTTGCAAGGTCTATTTTGAAGATGATTCCTTTGTAATTTGCCGATTTAGCGGAACAGAGCCCCTTTTGCGTATCTTTGCGGAAGGGAAAACTGCTGCGCAAGCACAGAGCTATATTGATTCATGGAAAGAGATGCTTGATCTTTAAATAAAAAAGCCTTTAGCGATATGCTAAAGGCTTTTTTTATGCGTGCTTTTTGAAAAACATTCGGAAGGAGGCTGTAACAATTACAATGCCTAACGATAAAGCCATCGCCAATTCAATAGTATTAATAAGGCGGGGCACAAATTGATCAAAATCTCCGCTTAAAGCATTGGTCATTGTATAATAAAGTGCTCCACCGGGAACAAGCGGAATAAGGGTGATGATGCAAAAGGTGGTTGCGGGAGTTTTAAGCAAACGTGCAAGAATTTCTGAATAGCCCGTGCTCCAAAGTGCTACCAAGAAATATCGTATTGGTTCGCTTTCAATCCATAATCCAAGGATCAAAAAGAGAGACCATGCAAGCATACCGCCTGTTGCAGCCCAAAAAAGCTTTTTCCCGCGAATATTAAATAGAATGCCAAAACCTAAGGTGCCAAAGAATGCGCCAAGGAGTTGAAAAAGGATTTCATAATTCATTTAAGCTGCACCTCCCAAAATAAAAACACTTACAATATATCCGCAGGCGATCGCAAGGGCGAGAAGGGCTGCTTCGATAAGACGCAATACACCGGAGATACTGTCGCCTGTAAATAGATCTCGAATGGAGTTGGTAAGTCCCGTGCCGGGAATCAATGTCATGATATTTCCGATGATGATGTGGTCTGCGTTGGTTACGGGGCCAATTTTTTGTAAAGTAATCGCTAAAAGACATGCGCAAAAAGAGCAAAGAAATTTAATTAGGAATTTATTTGCTTTGCTTTTTTCTAAAAGAAAAACCATTAGCCCTGTTATAAGGCCTATGGCGATAGCAATCAATAGATCGATAATGGTGCGGCCGCCAAAAAATAAGTAAAATGCGCCTCCGATAAGCCCATAGAATATAACGGAGATAAAGTTTGGGTATTTTGGGGCGGATTGAATTTTATCAAGTTCATTCTTTATTTGAAGCGGATTTGGCTTTGTTTCAACTATTTTACGAGAAAGATTATTTAATTGATGAACTTTTTCGATATTAATTCCTGTGTTTTTAACTCTGCGTGTATGCGTCTTGATGGAGCCATCAGGTGATTCAACAGAAAGAATGATATTGGAAGTGGTGGCATAAATATCGATTTGTTTCATGCCATAAACTTCTAAAGTTCTTTTGGCCGTTTCTTCAACGCGATAGATTTCCGCCCCCGATTTAATCAGTTGAACCAATAATTCCGATATTGCTGCAAGAAGCGCGTTTGTTTGGCTATTCATAGTTTGACTCCTAAAAAGATAGATTTGAAAACTATAAATTGATTATATCACTTTTTCGAAAAAAGAAAAGTGCAAAAATCATAATGTTCCACAAAAAAGATATTTACGGCAGTTTTAGGTATGAATTCGAACTCTTGCAGAAAATGAAATCCTTGCTCACGCAAGGATGAAATCAGCTAACGCTGATGAAATCTTCGGCTTTGCCTCAGATGAAATTAAATCCACCCATCCGCCGAGGCGGATTTCACCGCGAAGCGATTTCACCCATCGAAGATGGATTTATCCCGTCCGTTAGGGCGGATTTAGTTGAAAAAGAAAAGACACGCTCTCGCGTGTCTTTTCTTTTTCTGGCTGGGATAGCAGGACTCGAACCTGCGAAATGACGGAGTCAAAGTCCGTTGCCTTACCGACTTGGCTATATCCCAATATGCCGGTGGACTTTTCTCCGCAAAGAAAGGAAAAAAGTGGGGTGGGTGGTGGGACTCGAACCCACGACCTCCAGAGCCACAATCTGGCGCTCTAACCAACTGAACTACATCCACCATATTACCTTTTGCAGCCGGCAACGCATATGATTATAAATCATTTTCCCCGTAATGTCAAGAATAAATTGGATTTTTTTCATGAAAGAATGCTCCGCATACATATTTATTAATGAATTATGAAAAATCAAAAAAACACTTGCATTTCCGAAAAAGTGTGCTAAACTATATTTAGCACTCGAAATTAGAGAGTGCTAAATTTTGAGATGGAGGAACAGATAATGAAATTAAATCCTTTATTTGATCAAGTTGTAATTAAAATGGAAGAAGCGGAGGAGAAAACCCAAAGCGGAATCATTTTAACCGCCTCTGCCCAAGAGAAGCCCCAAATCGCTGAAGTATTGGCAGTGGGCCCCGGCGGTTATGTAGATGGAAATAAAGTTGAGATGGTTGTAAAGGCGGGGGACCGCGTTGTGCTTCGCAAGTATGGCGCAACCGAGATTAAGATCGATGGCGAGGAGTTTTTACTGATTCGCCAGAGCGATATTTTAGCAACTGTTGAGGAATAAGGAGGAATCAATTATGGCAAAGCAGATTCAATATGGTGAGGAAGCCAGAAAATCTCTTCAAAATGGTGTTGATAAACTGGCGAATACTGTTAAAATTACTCTTGGTCCTAAAGGCAGAAATGTTGTTTTGGATCAAAAATACGGTAGCCCTTTGATTACCAATGATGGCGTTACCATTGCAAAGGATATTGAGCTTGAAGATCCCTTTGAAAATATGGGGGCTCAATTAGTAAAAGAGGTTTCTACCAAAACAAATGATATTGCCGGTGATGGCACCACTACCGCAACCCTTCTTGCGCAGGCTTTGATCCGCGAAGGAATGAAAAATGTGGCGGCAGGCGCTAATCCTATGGTTGTGCGCAGAGGTATTCAGAAGGCTGTTGATTGCGTTGTTGAGACCATTCACAATAATGCGCAGGCAATCAGCGGAAGCAACGATATTGCTCGTGTTGCCACTGTTTCCTCTGCAGATGAAGCAGTCGGTGCTTTGATTGCAGAAGCCATGGAGAAGGTAACCACCAACGGGGTTATCACTGTTGAGAAATCCAAAACCGCAGAAACCAAATGCGATGTTGTTGAGGGTATGCAGTTTGATCGCGGGTATATCACTCCTTATATGGTAACCGATACCGATAAAATGGAAGCAGTTGTTGATGATGCTTATATCTTAATTACCGATAAAAAGATTGGCAATATTCAAGAAATTCTGCCTATTTTGGAGCAGATTGTGCAGGCGGGTAAAAAGCTTGTTATCATCCCTGAAGATATCGAAGGTGAAGCTCTTGCCACCCTGATCCTTAATAAGATCCGCGGCACTTTCTCCTGCGTTGCAGTGAAGGCCCCCGGTTTTGGCGATACCAGAAAAGAGATGCTGCAGGATATTGCCATTCTTACCGGTGGTCAGGTTATCAGCGAAGAGCTTGGTCTTGATCTTAAGAGCGCTTCCTTTGATATGCTTGGTCATGCGGCGCAAATCAAAGTGCAGAAAGAGAAGACTGTTATTGTTGATGGATCCGGCAATAAAGAAATGATCAAGGCGCGGGTTGAGCAGATCAAGAGCCAAATTGAACTGACAACTTCTTCTTATGATAGAGAAAAGTTGGAAGAGCGCCTTGCAAAGCTTTCCGGCGGTGTTGCAGTTATCAAGGTTGGCGCTGCTACCGAAACTGAAATGAACGAAAAGAAACTGCGGGTTGACGATGCATTGGCGGCCACTAAAGCTGCTATTGAAGAGGGTATTGTTGCCGGCGGCGGTACTGCATATATCAAGGCCATTGATGTTGCCTCCAAGTTGCTCGATGAGGTGGAAGGTGATGAATTGACCGGTGTTAAGATTGTTTTGAAAGCATTGGAAGAGCCGGTTCGTCAGATTGCTGCTAATAGCGGATTGGAAGGCTCTGTGATTTTGGAGCAGATCCGTAAGAATGGCGATATCAACTATGGCTTTGATGCCTATAAGGAAGAATATTGCGATATGTTGGCGGCCGGAATTGTTGATCCTGCAAAGGTTACCAGAAGCGCCCTTCAGAATGCTGCAAGTGTGGCTGCAATGGTGCTTACAACTGAAAGCTTGGTTGCCGATATTAAGGACCCCGCGGCTGAAGCTGCAGCAAATGCTGCAATGAATCAGATGGGCGGCGGAATGTATTAAAAGATAAAGGGCGGAGAAGGAAAAATCCTTCTCCGCTTTTTGCATAAAGGGTTCTTCTGCTTCATAGGTATAAGCAGGAGGATATTAAAATGAAAAAATTGATACTTTTCTTAATGGTTGCAATGTTGATGCTGACAGGCTGCAAAAAAGAAGCGCAAAATCCAATTTCTATTGATGAGGAATATAATATTGAAGGGGAGCGGGTAGTGCTTTATTACGGGGATAAAAAGTTCCCAATCTCTTTTGCGGTAGACGGAAAGCAAAAAATAGAAAATGGTACTTATTTTTATTATGATTTGAATAGCCAATTCGGCAGAGAATGGTCTGATTCGTTCTATCTGTATCATCCCGATGAATTAGAATTGATAGATTTTAAAAAAATGGGAACCTTTGAGGATCGCAATGTATTTGCTACTAACGGGAATTGGCCATTATTTTTAAATCCTGTTCATTCGGAGTTTTCCTTATCCAATCAGGATCGAATCGATGATAGCATCATAACCGCCGGAAAAGAATTGTTAAAGCAAAATAAGATGGCGGCAGAACCTTTGATTATAACAGATGTTTGGTTATGCGATATGGATAAGGATGGGCGGGAGGAGCAATTCTTTAAGGCCTCTAACCATTCTTTATCCTCAAAAAAGTTAAAAGAGAAAAGTGTTACTGAAGATGAAATCAGCATTTATTCCTTTTTGGGATATTTAGATGAATCGAATTGCCAGCTTTTGTATGGCTCTTTCCGAAAGATCATGAATGAGCCGAGTAATGAAGAGGCGGCATCGGTCTTATCAACGATAACATATGACAAAGACGGAAATTTGGCAACCTCTGTATTAAAACGAAAAAATTTTAATGGAATAGTGCATGATATTCGACCAATCATTGCAGATCCGAATGGTGATGGGGCTTGGTCGGTTTATGTTTGCCGAGAAGGGGATTTTAATAGTATTTCATTGATGGATTTTAAAGATGGAAGCTTCATAAAATCGTTTGAAATTTTATATTAGATTTTTTTAAGACCGATCTTGCCTTTGGGCAAGGTCGGTTTTTGGATATAGCGGTGGATGGAAGAGGGAATTATCTTGCAAAATGGGGTATATTATGGTACTCTTTAATTAGAAGTTATCTGCCTTAAGGAGGCGCATTCATGAAAAGAAAAGAGCGTTTGAAAGCATTTGAGAATTTCTATTTTCAAACCTATAAGAGCACCATGCAATTTTTAATCGAAAAAACCGGAGATTTTTTGAATTTAGAGGATCTGGCAACAAAAACCTATAATCATGTTTACCGTTTTTTTATGAAAATGAAAGCGCCTCATGCAGAGGGCGCATATGGTTGCCTGCATAAAAGTATCAATATTGTTTTGGATCAATATCTTAAAAAGAATCAAAAGAATAAGCAGGGGAAGAGGTCTGCGGCAGCCAAATATGCAATTTGCGATTTATTGGATTATGAATATATATTAGATGAAGCAACGATAGAAAAGCAAATGCTTCGGCAGGAGATTTTATCTTATATTTCGAAGAAGCCAATCGAGCAACGCAGGTTGTTTTCCTACATTTTTTATTTTGGGAAAACCATTCAAGAAGCAGCTTCTTTATTAAGGCTCCAAAAGGAAAAGGCAGAAGAGCAGGTTGCATTATTTCTTGAAGAGTTGAATGAGCAAATTTTGATTGATTATGAGCAGGAAGTGAAAGAATGAAGATATGGGATCTTTTTCAATTTAAAGAGGAAAACTTTTATAACAGCAATCGGGTGTTAAAGCGGGTTTTAAATCGCCGTAAGAGGTTGTTTTGGCTCTCCGGCGGCCTTGTTTGCGTTGCGATGATTTTAGTTGTATCATTGCTTTTTTTCTTGCGCTCCTCTCAGGAACCCCAAGGCGAAATTTTAGTTGAAGGAGCAATGAATATCATTGAATCAATAGAGAGCTCGGATGGCGCTCTTTTTGATCTGCCGCAGGAAGCGAAATTAAAGATTAAAACAACCGAGGATGTTAGCGCAGGAGAATTAAAAGCGCGGCTTTATTTGAGCCATTCGGTTTCCTTTAAACTCAAGCGCAGCGGGCCATGCAATTACCAGCTTTCTTTTGTTGATGCGTTAGAAGAAGGCAAGCTCTATAATTTAAAGGCAGTTTATAATGGGATTGAAGTTGATAGCTGGGCGCTTCAAACGAGAATACCTTTTTCTGTTGTTGCGTCATCGCCATCTGAAGGCGGAAATGATATTTTGTCTGCTGTTGAAATATCATTTTCTCATGCTGATGTTGAAGGTTTTGAGGAAGCTTTTTCAATCGAGCCAAAAGTCGATGGTCGATTTGAGCATTATGGGAATACATGGGGATTTATTCCGTCCGCTCCGTTAGAAGAGGGAACTCTTTATCATGTTACGCTTAAAAAGAGCGTTTTGGGGCCTAATGATGAATCTTTAAGCGAGGACTATTCTTTTAGTTTCCAAACCGATTATGGCCGCTCCTATGCCTATTTGATTAATGGGGAAAGCGGTCCTGCTGATCATTTCTTGGTTAATGAGGCGCCTGTTGCCGCTCTTTCTTGGTCTATGCTCGATATTTCCAAGGCAAAGGTGAAAGTATACCCTCTTAAGGGCGCTGATCATTTTATCGAGGTTTATCAAAAATATGTTCGGTGCGGAATGGTTTCGGAGCAGATTATGAGCGAAGGCGGGGAGCCGCTTTCTCAATTTGAAACAAAGCCTGTTCCGGCAGAAAATTATGGCCCCTATGAAAGCGCTGCTTTCATTCAATATCCCGATGCATTTCCTAAAGGGTATTATTTTTCTTCGATCGATATTGGTGGCAAGGTTCTTTATCAACTTTTTCAAATAACAGACCTTTCTGTTTTCTCTTTTTCTGTGAATGAAGATTATGTTGTATGGGTTAATGATGCTGTTAGCGGAGGATCTGTTTCCGGTGAAAAGATTGATCTTGAGGGATTTCAACCCACCAAAACTTCCTCCTCCGGTATTGCAATTTTAAAGGGTGCAAAAGAGAAAAAAGAGTTGCGTTGCCTGAAAGTCGGCGATGATAACGCGCCTTTTATTGCGATGCTGAAGAATGAATCAAAAGAAGAAGCTTTAAAAGAGAATTATTATTCTTATATTTCAAGCAATTCTCCCATCTATCGAATCGGTGAAAAGGTTCAGCTTTTCGGCGCTGTTTTGCCCCGCACTATGAAGGGGGCAATTCTATCATCGGTTACCTTGAAAAGTGAATTTTTTGAAGAGGATCTTATTCTATCAACAGATCCTAACGGTGCTTATACAGCAGAATTTATAATGCCTGATGGGGTGAAGGATCCTGTTGTTTCCGTATGGGTGAAAGATACTCTTATTGATTCTATCAATCTGTGCATCATGCAAGAGGCTCCTAAATATTATCTTTCGGTTTCGACTGATAAAAATGCCTATGTTATTGGCGAAAAAGTAACCTTTTTCGGCTCGATAACGGATTCCAATGGCGCTCCGGCGGCAAATATATCTATTACAGATGGGGATGACCTCCATGTTGTTAGTGATGAGAATGGTACTTTTTCCGGCAGTTTTTCAATGCCTTATGATGAAAACGCAGTATTTGAGCAACTCCGAGTTTCCACTCTGCAACTGCATCCGGAGGAGGATTATACAGTTTTTGGCAGCTGCAATTATTTAGTTCTTGCTGCAGAATATATTTTGGAATCGGATTTTAAAGAAAATGTTTTATCTATTGGTGCTTTTGCTGCAAATCTTGATTCTGCAAAGGCATGGGATTCAGATTCCATTGGGGCAGGAAAATATGATGAAAAAGATTTAAAAGGCGATTCGGCAGAGATTGATATTTACGCGGAGCTTCACGAAGTTCGTTATGAAAAGATCGAGGCCGGAGAAACCTATAATCCCATCAGCCGCCAGTTGCAAACCAAATGGTCTTCCATAGAGCGCGATTCAATTGCAGAAAAATATAATTTAAAAACCGTTAATGGGATTGCATCTGTGCAAATACCGAAGAGCGACAGTAGCAAAAGATATTATGTAAACCTATTTCTTGGTGAGGAACGAAAAATCCCTGCCGGAAAGGTTTATTTAAACGATGATCGAGATGATAATCAATATTCCATTGGCAACACCTATGAATTGGTAGCTTCTCAAAATGTTTGCTCCTTGGGAGAGGATGTTTCTTTTGGGGTTCGCAGAGAAGAAGATCATTCGGTAATTAATAACGGAAGCCTTATTTATATGGTTGTTGGTAATGAGTTGCTGGATGTATCCTATAGTTCTTCTTCGCGGGTTATCCTGAAATTTAAGGAGGAATATGCACCGGATGCATGGGTTTATGCGGCTTATTTTGATGGAAAGCATTGCCATTATTTGGGAAGAGATTATCTCTCTTATCAAAAGGATGATTTCAAGCTTCAAATCGAGATGGAATTATCTTCCGATAGTGCTGTGCCCGGTGAAGAAATTACCATGAAATTTAAGGTTAAAAATTCCCGTGGAAATCCGGTTTCCGCAACCTTAAATGTTGGGCTGATGGATCGCAAACTCTATTGTATTAATGAATTTTTAGAGCCGGTTGATGAAATCTATACCGCCCAAAGTATTTCAACAGATTCTTCTTTTTATTCTTCTTATCGAGATTTTAATCAAATGGAAGATTACGGTATGGGCGCTTTTGATCCGGAAATCTCTCGGGCATCAGGGTGTAATTATACCGAAGGAACCTTTTGCAAGAATATAGTTACCGATCAAAACGGAGAGGGATCTTTATCGCTTATATTACCGACCAATTCTGCAGAGTGGAAATTGATCGCAAAGGCAATCACTCAAAATGGTGAAGCAGGCTCAAATGTTTTTGCTCTTTCTCCCCAAAAGAATTTAAATACCCATGTGGTTATGCAGAAAAGCTTTGATATTGAAGAAAAATGCAAGCTTTCCATCATGGCCGAGGGAAATGGATTAACCGGCGAGGATATCTGCCAATTCCAAATCGGGGTTAATGATTCTAAAGGGCAGGAGATTGCAAAGCTCAGCCGTCAGGGGCTTTCGGGGCATTATATTCATTTGGATCTCGGAATTCTTCCAAGCGGCTATTATATGGTATATATTCAGAACAAAGCAGGGCATTATGAAGATAATGTGATCTTGCCTTTTAATGTGTGTGATCAATCCGAACCCGTTTTAATGCAGGAATCAGCAGAAAAGCAAGAGGAATTTTCCTTTATGCTGAAACCTTTAGGTTCTTCTTCTATTATTACTGTTGCTGATCAAAGTATGGCTCTATGGCCGCAGGCAATGATCCATTTGCAAAATGCGAAGGGCGCGCAAATTGACCGATTTTTGGCAAAAAAACTGGTAGAGTCATTCTATAATTGCGGCTCTTGGAAGGAAGCTGCTGCAATAATTCCGAGCGAATATGGCTATGATGGATTGAAATCCTTGCCAACTGATGAGTCTGGTGATTTGAGGGTTTCTGCAATTATTGCTGCCATTGCCCCGAACTCTGTTGATCGCGCAATGATGGTTGATTATTTTGAAAACTATCTTAATAATCGATATGCTTCTTCTAGTGATCGAATTCTTGCTTATCTTGGGCTTGGAGCACTGGGCGAGCCAATCCTTGATGATTTGCAATATCAATATAAGCAAGCTGTGGAGCTCTCATCTGAAGAAGCGATCTATATGGCATTGGCGTTTGCTTATAGCGGCGATCATCAAACAGCGCGGTTTATTTATGATCAGAAGGTCAAAGCTTTGATTGAGGGTGAAGAGGAACTGTGCATTCAAAAAGATGGGCAAGCGGATCAAAATATGAGCTCCCTTGCGGCTGTGCTTGCTGCTAAAATCGGCGCTACCGAATGTTCGGGGCTTTTGAATTTTGCCCTCAATCATTCAAGCGATAATTGCTATTTGAATTATGCCCTTATTGCTTATCTGAAGCATTATGTTGGAGCAGATTATGAGGAGATTCAGGTAACAGTATCGATGAACGGAAATGTGGAAACTCATCGTTTTCACCGCTGTGCTCCTTTGATTTTGATCAAGGAAGGGGAAGGAGAGGTTCGGATTATTTCTAAAAACTCCGATCTTTCTGTTCTTTGCGGATACTTCTCTTCCGGTATTCGAAGCTAAAATAAGGGGTTGACAATAGACGCGAAAAAAGGTAAAATAGGAAGGACTGAGATGGGACTAAGTACCCGTATGCTCTCTTCTTAAGAGAACCGCCGGTTGGTGCGAGGCGGTGAAGATCATGCGCGGGAATACAGCCCGGAGTCTTTTGCGCTGAAGGAAGAGTAGGTTGCAACGGATGCCCTTCGTTATCGGGGCAGTGGTTCAATTATTTGAACCCAATGAGGAATCCTTTGCGAGAAGGATTTGCCGCAGAGGTGGTACCGCAAAATTTTGCCCTCTGCTCCCGTTAGGGGGCAGAGGGCTTTAATATTAAGGAGAAGAAAGATGCAGATTTATGAAGAATTAGTAGCGCGTGGCCTGATTGCTCAAGTAACGAATGAGGATGAAATTCGGGATATGATCAATAACGGAAAGGCCACCTTTTATATTGGTTTCGATCCCACTGCCGATAGCTTGCATGTTGGCCATTTTATGGCCCTTTGCTTGATGAAGCGTTTGCAAATGGCAGGAAATCGCCCCATTGCGCTGATTGGCGGCGGCACTGCGATGATCGGAGATCCCTCGGGACGCACCGATATGCGTTCTATGATGACCAAAGAAACTATTCAGCATAATTGCGATTGCTTTAAAAAGCAGATGGAGCGTTTTATCGAATTTGGCGAAGGTAAAGCCCAAATGGTAAATAACGCTGATTGGCTGCTTGATCTTAATTATGTGGAAGTCCTGCGAGAAGTTGGCGCTTGCTTTTCTGTTAATAATATGCTTCGTGCAGAATGCTATAAGCAGAGAATGGAAAAGGGCTTATCTTTCCTTGAGTTCAACTACATGATTATGCAGTCTTATGATTTTTATCATCTTTTTAAAAATTATGGCTGCAACATGCAATTTGGCGGCAATGATCAATGGAGCAATATGTTGGGCGGAACCGAATTGATTCGTCGCAAACTCGGCAAAGATGCCCATGCGATGACAATTACCCTTTTGCTGACCAGTGAAGGCAAGAAGATGGGCAAAACTGCAGGCGGCGCTGTTTGGTTGGATCCCAATAAAACATCTCCCTTTGATTTTTATCAATATTGGCGCAATGTTGATGACGCTGATGTTCTTAACTGTATTCGAATGCTCACCTTCCTGCCCCTTGAGCAGATCGACGAAATGGATAAATGGGAAGGAAGCCAGCTGAATAAAGCAAAAGAAATTCTTGCCTATGAGCTTACTAATTTGGTTCATGGAGAAGAAGAGGCTAAAAAGGCGGAAGAAAGCGCTCGCGCACTCTTTGGCTCCGGTGATGCTGCCAATATGCCTACCTATCTGGTTGAAGATGAAGATTATAAAGATGGCATGGTTGATGTGATTACTCTTTTGGTAAAGAGCGGCTTGGTTCCTTCTCGCTCTGAAGGGCGGCGCGCTATGGAGCAGGGCGGCGTTTCGGTTGATGGCGAGAAGATCACCGACGTTAAATTCGCTTATTCCAAAGAAAAGGTTGATGCCGGCTTTGTTTTAAAAAGAGGCAAAAAGAAATTCATTAAGATTCTCGGAAAATAATGGGTAAAGAACTTAAAACAAATGCAATGCGGATTTTGGAGCAAAAAGGAATCCCTTTTCGCATGAATTTATATGAATGCGAGGAATTTATTGATGGGCTTCATATTGCCCATCAATTAGGTCAAGATCCGGAGCGCTCCTTCAAATCGCTGATCGCAAAAGGGAAGAGCGGGAATCATTATGTTTTTGCTTTACCGGTAGCGGAGGAACTTGATTTAAAGAAAGCGGCAAAAGCGGCAGGCGAAAAATCTATTGAACTGATTCCGGTAAAGGAACTTTTCGGATTAACCGGCTATGTGCGCGGAGGATGCACCGCTATTGGCCTTAAAAAGCCTTTTCCGGCGATTTTTGATGAAACAGCGATCCTTTTTGAGGAGATTATCATCAGCGGCGGAAGAATCGGGGCTCAAATCCTTATGAATCCGATGGATTTACCAAAGGTGATTGATTGCAGATTTGAGGATATAACAATATAAAAAAGAGTTGCAAAAAACGAAAGTTTTTTGCAACTCTTTTGCTTTTAAAATTTAGAGGCTCATAATTGCTTTAGGTTTCGCCCATTAATTTTAATGCCTCTTTTGCTGCTAATTGCTCGGCTTCTTTTTTGCTTCTGCCTTTTCCTTTCCCGAGCAAATTACTGTTTAAGTAACAATGAACCTCAAAGATTTTAGCATGATCGGGGCCGGTGGAACCAACTAATTCATAGTGAATTAATTCGCCGGGGTTTTGCTGAGCGATTTCCTGCAACGCGGTTTTATAATCTCGATCCTGATGGCTGATTGAGAGATTTCGAGCTCCTGCTTGAATAAAGGGGAGCACATAATCCTTTGCAGCCTGAAATCCTCCATCAAGATATACTGCCGCCAATACCGCTTCAAATGCATCGGAAACAATAGAGGGGCGATTGCGGCTTCCGGAGCGCTCCTCACCATGACCGAGCAATAAGGCGTTGCCCAAATCCAATTCCTTGGAAAATTCAAAAAGAGAATTTTCGCATACTAATGCAGCTCTCATTTTAGTAAGATTTCCTTCGGGTAGGGAGCGGAAATGGGTATAGAGATATTCTGCGGTAATCAAGCCAAGAACAGAATCTCCTAAAAATTCTAACCGCTCATTGGAACCGGGCACTTCGCTGCGATGCTCATTTGCATAGCTGGAATGGGAGAGCGCGTGGCGCAGCAGGCTTTCATCCTTGAATGAATAGCCCATTCGATTTTGCAGTTCTTTGAGATCCTGCATGCTTATTTCTGGATATACTCGATCAAATCAGCAAGAGTTTTCAAGCTTTCAAGATCTTCGTCTTTGATCTGCACATCGAATTCATCTTCAATGGCCATGATAACCTCTACCATATCCAAAGAATCTGCACCCAGATCCTCCAAAGTGGTATTTAAAGTTACCATTTCCTCATCGGTGATCGATAATTGATCCATTACGATTGCTTTAACTTTTTCAAACATGTTCTCAATTTCCTTTCTGTTGTGTGTTACACAAATAATATAGTACTCATTTTGCAAAAAAATGTCAAGTTAATTATTCTTTAACCAAGGATTTTTCAATAATTTGGATCATGCCGCTCTTGGCGAAAGTTTCTGCTTGGCGAATTGCGTTCTTGAAGGCTTTGGCGTTAGAGGAGCCATGGGCCTTAATAACAGGCTTGGAAATTCCAAGGAGAGGAGCGCCGCCATATTCGGTATAGTCCATCTTTTTGCGGAATCCGTTGATTTGATCCATCAGCATCAAAGCGCCGAGCTTGGTTTTCAGATTTTTAGTCAGCATCTCTTTAAGAGAGGTGGAAAACATTTTTCCCCAACCTTCTGCTGTCTTAAGAGCAATATTGCCGGTAAATCCATCGGCCACAACAACATCGCTTCCGCCAAGGGGAGCATCGCGGCCCTCGATATTTCCAATGAAGTTAATGGAATTGTTTTCTTCGAGTAATTTATAGGCTTCTTGCTGCAAATCAGTTCCTTTGCATTCTTCGGCACCATTATTGAGCAAACCAACTCTTGGATTTTCAATTCCAAGGCAAGCGTTCATATAGATGCTGCCCATGGTTGCAAATTGGTTTAGGTATTCCGGCTTGCATTCAGCGTTTGCGCCGCAATCCAAAAGCATATAAGGCCCTTTTATAGAGGGCATTACTGCTGCAAGAGCGGCTCTCTTTATTCCGCGAATGCGCTTTACCAGAAGAGTGGCGCCCACAAGCACTGCGCCGCTGTTTCCTGCGCTGACAAAAGCATCGGCTTTATCTTCTTTCAGCATTTTGAATGCAATCGCCATGGAGCTATATTGCTTTTCTTTGAGAACAGAGGTGGGCTCATCTTCCATGGTAAGAACATCCGGTGCATCAATGATCTCGATTCCGGCAGAGGAAAGACCGTTTTCATTCATGATCTGGGTAAGTTCATTCTTTCTTCCAACAAGTAAAATAGAAAGATCTTCGATTTCGGCAACCGCCATGCAGCATCCTTTGATGATTTCAAGGGGTGCATTATCGCCGCCATGGGCATCAACAACAATTCTCATAAAATTATTCTCCTTTCAACAACGGGGAATTTTCGATTATTTGATCCAGCGCATCAAGGCTTCGCTGGGAAATCGCCATATACCGATCTGCTTTGGAGCGAATCCGCTCTTCAAGAGAGGCGATGATACCAAAGTTAACATTCATGGGCTGAAAGTATTTTTCGCTTGCGGTGCTGATATATTGCCCCAAGGCTCCGATGGCATGGAGATTTGAAAATTGGGGAAGGGGTTGCTCCAGCAAGCGCGCCGCAAGAGAAAGCCCTGCCATAAGGCCGGAAGAAGCGGATTCCACATAGCCTTCCACCCCTGTCATCTGCCCGGCAAAATATAGCCCTTCTCTTTTTTTAACGCTAAAATCGGCATTTAAAAGGGCAGGGGAATTCAGATAGGTATTGCGGTGCATTACTCCATAGCGAACAAAATCAGCATTTTCTAATCCGGGAATCATAGAAAATACTCGTTTTTGTTCACCGAATTTCAGATGCGTTTGAAACCCAACAATATTATAAAGAGTGCCTGCTGCATCATCCTTGCGGAGCTGAACCACTCCATAAGAACGGAGCCCTGTTCGATCATCAACCAGTCCAACAGGTTTTAAGGGGCCGTAACGCATGGTGTCTTCCCCGCGGTGCGCCATTTCTTCAATGGGCATGCATCCTTCAAAAACTTGATGATCAAAATCATGAAGCTCGGCGCATTCTGCATCGCGAAGCGCTTGGTAAAAGGCTAAATATTCCTCTTTGGTCATGGGGCAGTTGATATAATCAGGGGTTCCTTTATTATATCGGGATGCAAAGAATGCTTTATCCATATTAATGCTCTCATAGGTAACAATGGGAGCGGCTGCATCGAAGAAAGAAAGATATTCTTCGCCAAAGAATTCACGAATGGATTCGGAAAGAGTTTCGCTGGTCAGTGGGCCGGTGGCAATGATTACAGCCGGATCATCCGGAATTTCTTTTAATTCCTCTTCCACAACATGAATCAAAGGGTGGGAGCGAATGATCTCGGTAATCATTTTTGAAAAAGCAACTCGATCAACCGCTAAAGCGCCTCCGGCCGGCACACCGGTGGCATCTGCTGCTTTCATGATAATAGAATCAAGCCTGCGCATCTCTTCTTTTAAAAGGCCAACAGCATTGGTCAAAGAAGCGCCGCGAAGAGAATTGGAGCAAACCAATTCAGCATAATCTGCGCTATGGTGAGCAGGGGTCATCTTTCTTGGTTTCATCTCATAGAGGGTAACCTCGATGCCTCTTTTGGCAAGCTGGTAAGCCGCTTCGCATCCGGCAAGACCGGCCCCGACAACGATTGCTTTTTTATTCATTGGTTTTCTCCTGTTTTGCCGCAAGAAGAGTTGGAGCAATAGGTTTCGTTGCCGCGACCGCTTCTTTTGAATAGCGGGGCGCCGCAGATCTCGCATTTCTTGGTTAAGGGTTCATCCCATGTCATAAAATCGCAGGTGGGATTTTTTTCGCATCCATAATAGGTTTTTCCTGCTTTGGAGCGCTTTTTCAAAATTTTCCCGCCGCATTTAGGGCAAGGAACACCGGTATCGATAATAATGGTTTTGGTAAAGCGGCAGTCCGGATAGCCGGGGCATGCCAAAAATTTACCGAATCGGCCGCTTTTGATCACCAAATTTTTGCCGCAATTCGGGCAGATTTCATCGGTAACCTCTTCGGGGACTTTAACCCGCTCGGTTAAATCTTTTTCGGCTTTATCAAGGGTTTTCATAAAGAGATCATAGAAGGGGGCAACAATGCTTTGCCATTTTGCTTTTCCTTCTTCAACTTTATCCAGCTGGGTTTCCAGATGAGCAGTAAAGTCATAATCAACAATGGAAGAAAAATGATCTTTCATGAGCTTGGTTGTAACCTCGCCGAGAGCGGTGGGTTTAAGGGCTTTTCCTTCTCGCTCAACATATTCCCTTGCAAGAATAGTGGTAATAATGGGCACAAAGGTTGAAGGGCGGCCAATCTCGTTTTCTTCCAACGCTTTGATCAACGATGCTTCGGTATAGCGAGAGGGCGGTTGAGTGAAATTTTGCTCTTTCATTAAATTAGAAAGGAGCAGTTCATCGCCTTTTTCAATATTATAGAGTTTGCGATGATTTTTCTCCTTTTCAGTTTCTTGGTATGCCGCAGTGAAGCCTTTGAACTTAACAACCTGGCAAGCGGCCTTGAAGATATATTTTCCGTCGGTAATCTCGGCATTTAAGGTATCGTAAACTGCATCCGCCATTTGGGAGGCGATGAATCGATCATAAATCAGTTTATATATTCTGTACTGATCGGGGGTGCAGGTCAGCTTGGCTTGCTCCGGAGTGATAGAAAGATTAGAAGGGCGGATTGCCTCGTGCGCATCTTGTGCGCTCTTTTTTGTTTTATAAATGCGGCGAACAGAAGGGTAGAATTGCTCTCCAAATGTCTCGATAATATGCTGCTTTGCTGCTGCAGCAGCTTCATCGGAGATGCGCAAAGAATCGGTTCTCATATAGGTGATCAAACCAACAAGGCCTTCGCCCTTGATGTTCACACCTTCGTATAATTCCTGCGCCGCTTTCATGGTTCGCTTTGCTTGGAAATTATAGCGGCGGGAAGCTTCCTGCTGAAGAGTGGAGGTAATGAAGGGGGGAGCAGGCGTTTTTCTTTTTTCTGCTCTCTTTATATCGCTGATGCGGAAAATTCCCTTTTCCAACTCTTGATAGATTTTGGTGGCTTCCTCCTCATTATGAATTTCAAGGCTGCCCTTTGCAGTGCCGAAAAAGCGCGCTTCGATTTTATTGGCTCCTTTGGAATCGGTGAAATCAGCAGTGATATTCCAATATTCCTTGGGTATAAATGCGCGGATCTCCTCTTCTCTATCAACAATCATGGCGGTTGCAACAGATTGCACGCGCCCTGCCGAAAGCCCTTTCTTTACCTTTCTCCAAAGGAAGGGGCTGAGCTTATAACCAACAATGCGATCCAATACTCTTCTTGCTTGTTGAGCATCTACTAAATTCATGTTGATTTCGGTAGGAGAAGCAACGGCTGCTTTCAGCGCGGATTTGGTAATTTCGTTGAAAACCACCCGCTTGCATCGATCGGGTTCTACTTGAAGAATGGTGGAAAGATGCCAAGAGATGGCTTCTCCCTCGCGATCAGGGTCGGTTGCAAGATAAATCATATCTGCTTTTTTAGCTTCCTTCTTCAAAGAACGAATCAATTCGCTTTTGCCGCGAATGGAGATATATTTAGGGGCAAAATTTTCTTCAACATCAATTCCGAAATCGCTTTTCGGCAGATCGCGGATATGCCCCATTGAGGCAACAACTTTAAATTTCTTGCCTAAATATTTCTCGATGGTTTTGGCTTTGGACGGGGATTCAACAATGAATAAATTTGACATAAGGACCTCTCTTATTGGAAAACTTTAATTTACAGAATAATTTTATATTTTTCGCCGGGGCAGGAAACGATCAAACCGCTATATTCAAGGGTTGTTAAAATTTGCAAAACATCGTTGACCGGCAGGGCAGAGGCCTCTATAATGGCTTCTGCCGATTTTTCTTCGGTTGAAAGCAAAGAAAAAACAATTTGTTCTGAAGAACTTAATTTCTTCAGATTTTTCTTTTTAAATGCATCCAGCTTTTCTTGCTGTAGTTCTTCTTGAAGGGAAATCACATGCTCCGGCTTGCAGTTGATTTGAGCGAGTTCTTCTTCATAATGGGGAAGGAAATGCTGAAGGATATCGCTAAAATCGGTAACCGGATAGCACCCTTCCTTAATCAGGCGATTGCTGCCGGCAGATTCTATCATATCGGTATTCGCCATGCATGCGAATACATCGCGATTTTGCTCGGCGGCATAATGCGCTGTCATAAGAGCGCCGCTCTTCTCCGGCGCTTGGGTAACTAATGTTGCCTCGGAAAGACCGCTTAGGATGCGGTTTCTTTCATGATATGCGTAGCGGTGGGAGGAAAGGCGCGGAAAGATTTCGCTAACAATAGCCCCTCGCCGCAAAATATCTTTAAAAAATCTTGTTTTCCATCCATGGTTGGAAAGAAGGCCAAAAGGCGCAACTAATATAAGGCGTGCATCTGCTTGAAGCGCCGCTTGATAGGCGATGGTATCGATTCCTTCGGCAACACCGCATATAATTGTAAATCCGCAGGCGGAGAGTGCGGCGGCAAGCTCTTTGGTTATCTTCTCGCCATAGCCATTGGTTTTTCTGGTTCCAACAATGGTAATGGACGGCTTTTCCAAGCAGGAAAGAAGATGCCCTTTGAAAAATAGGGGAGAGGGCGGGTTATCAATCTCCAGCAATAATTCTGGATAAAGACGATCTTCCAAAGTGAAGATGCCGATCTCGTTTTCCATGCATTCTCCATAAATTTCCCAAGCGGAGCGAAGATCTTTCTTGGAAAGGATGCGAATTTCTTTTTCGGTTAGAAAAGAGCAAACAGAATAATCCATGGCATTGTAAACTTCTTCGGCACTGCCAAAATAGTCTACAAGTTTTATGGTCTTTTTATTATTATAATTCAGGCTTTCTTTGATCCAAAGCCAAAGGATTTGGTGATTTAGTTCCATTTTGTTTGCTCCCAAAGGATAATGGAGGCCGCAACAGCGGCATTGAGGGATTCATTTTCTCCTTGCATGGGGATAAATAATCCATGATCACAAAGCCCCATGATTTCCTCTGTAATTCCGTTGGCTTCGTTGCCGATAACAACAATCGTTGGGCTATCAAACTTTATATCGGGGAGCTGCTTGAAGTTTCGATCGAGGCCTGCGCCTAAAATTCGATATCCTTCCGCTTTGCTTTCTATAAGAAAATCCTTGAGATTTCCTCGCATCATCGGCACTCGGAATGCGCTTCCCATAGCTCCGCGCAAAACTTTTGAGGAAAAGAGATCTACGCTGCCATCACTCAAATATACCATTTTAACACCAAAGGCTTCCGCAGAGCGAAGCACGGCCCCAAGATTGGAAGGATCTGAAAGATGATCCAGCGCCAAGATGAATTTGGGTTTGATCGGAATAGAAGTTGTTGGCATGGCTATCACCATGAAAACTCCGGGGCAGGTATCCATCTCGGTGAGTTTATTTGCAATGGAATCGCCAATTAATAAGATTTGGTCGGCGTAAAGCTTCTTTAGCAGAGGGTTGCTTGCTTCTTGTTTGGTAACAAGGCATTTATGTATTTGCAGACCGCTTTTTAAGGCTTCTTGGCAGAGCTTTTTTCCTTCTACCATAAATAAACCTGCTTTGCGCCTTCCTGAAGCTGTTTTTAGCTTTTGAAGCTGCTTAATGTATTCATTTTGCAAACTTGTGATTTGTTCCATTAGTCTTTCACCAATTTATCGATGGTCATGTTATGGCCGATCACAACCATATGGCTATCTTTATCTAGTGGGACGGCAGGATCAGGGTTGATGCTCAATTCACCGTTTTGCGCTCGAAATGCAATTACATTAATGTTATAGCGCGTGCGAAGATGGAGTTCGGTTAAAGTTTTGCCTGCCCACTCCTCGGGTACGCACATTTCAATAATTGAATATTCATCAGAAAGGTCAATATAATCCATAATGCTATTATGACCAAGGCTTTTAGCAAGACGAATACCCATATCTTTTTCGGGAAAAATAACTCGATCTGCACCGACTTTTTGCAAAATTCGCCCGTGAAGTTCACTGGTGGATTCTGCAATTACATTTTTCATCCCCATTTCCTTGAGAATCATTGTTACCAAAACACCACTCTGAATATCTTCGGTAAGAGCAACGATTGCCATATCGGCTTGCGTAACATCCAACGCTTGCAAAACATCCTTGTCTGTTGGATCTCCAACTGCAGCGTGGGTAATGAGATCGGCGACGCGATCCACTTTTTCCTGGTCTTCATCAATTCCGACAACCTCATGGCCGCATTTTTCAAGATGAATTGCCAAATTATATCCAAATCGATCTAAACCGATTATAACAAAGTTTCTTTTTTTCAAATTGGTTCACTCCCATATCTTTATGTTTAGGTTAGATTCTTATGGTTGAATAAGAATCTGATGATCTTTACTATTATAAAACTTTATCCAATAAATATGTTTGCTTTTGGATAGGTGATTTTATCTTGGTCTCGATTGAGCCGCACCATGATGGCAAGGGTTATGGTTAATACACCTATTCGGCCCATAAACATCAGTGCAATCAGCAAAATCTTTCCGATTACGGACATGGCCGATATTGCATAACCGGCAACCCCAACAGTGGCAAATGCAGAGGTGTAATTAATAAGTAGATCTAAAAGGTGTGCATCGGGATCCAGAAAACACCCTAAAATCGTAGAGGTCAAAATTGTTCCTACTGCAATGGAAAAAAGGGAAAATGCCCGATTGATATCCTTGCTGGAGATCGTTTTTCCATGTAAATGAACCTTATTTCGCCCGCATGCGGTGAGATAAGCGCAAATAACGACTAAAAGAAATGTAACAGTCTTAATTCCGCCTGCAGTAGAACCTGAAGATCCTCCAATCAGCATTAAAAATGTAGAAATCAGTTTGGAGGGTTCGGTTAAGCTGCCAATATCAAATGTTGAAAAGCCGACAGTGCGCATTGTAACGGAGCAGAACAAAGAATTCAATATTTTGTCTCCGATAGAGAGGTTGCCAATGGTTTGAGGATTATTCCATTCGGCAACTAAATAAAAAATGGTGCCGAAGACCAGTAAACTGCCTGTGGTCCATAAAACCATCTTGCTGTAAAGAGATAACCGCTGTTTTTTTCGGTAATCCAGAAGATCTTTCCAAACCCAAAAACCAAGGCCACCAATAATTGTAAGAATCATTAAAATGGAAAGAATATATCCATTTGATTTCAAAGCTGCCAAACTGTCGCCGGAGCCGAGAATATCAAATCCTGCATTACAGAAGGAAGAAATAGCATGAAAAACAGAAAGCCAAATCCCTCTTAAAATTCCGTGTTGCGGAATAAAAAAGAAAGAAAGCAGTATGGCGCCGATACCTTCAATAATGAGAGTTCCAATAACAGATAATCGAACAAAAGAAAGAACACCGCCGGGTTGGTCGAGCCCCAAAGAGGAAGAAAGTAAAAAGCGTTCCCTGAAAGAAAACTTTTTTCGGAATGTCATCATGAGTATCATGGCTAAACTCATGAATCCAAGTCCGCCAACCTGAATCAGAAGAAGAATAATCAATTCTCCAAAAAATGTGAAAGTGGAATGTGTATCTATAACGGTAAGACCGGTAACACAGGTTGCACTGGTGGCGGTGAAGAGGGCAGAAAGCGGGTTCATCCATTCTCCGCTACGATTTGAGATCGGAAGCATTAGAAAAAAGGTTCCAAGCAGGATAATAAAGATGAACCCAATAATCACGATGAACATGGGGTTGTGTGTATAATTCAATTTGGAAGCGCGTAATTTATTGTTTAATTTAAACTTCATTTTAAAAAACCTACATATTTATTATAAAGAACTGTGGCTCTATTATAAAAGCATCTTTTAAAAAAAGCAATAGTTTTTTTATATAAAGAAAAACAGAGCAGAAAAATCTGCTCTGTTTTAAGAAAATTATTTGTTCAACTGCTTCTTTGCGGTAGTTACCAAAACAGTGAAAGCGGCTGCATCGGAAACCGCGATCTCGGCCAACATCTTTCTGTTGAGATTGATTTTGGCGAGCTTCAGGCCGTGCATGAACTGGGAATAATTGATATCGTTCATCTTGCAAGCGGCGGAGATTCTGGTGATCCAGAGGGAACGGAAATCTCTCTTCTTTTGCTTTCTGCCGATGTATGCGTTTGTCAAAGAGCGCATAACTGCCTGATTAGCGGTTCTGAACTGCTTGCTCTTAGCACCATAGAAGCCCTTAGCGAGCTTTAAAATCTTTTTTCTTCTCTTGCGGGTAGTAACCGCACCTTTAATTCTAGCCATTTATTTCAGCCTCCGTTACTTTAAAATTATTTGTAGGGGATCAGCTTTTTGAGACCTGCAACGTTGGTTGCGTCTACATAAGCCTCTTTGCGCAGAGTTCTCTTGCGCTTAGTTGTCTTCTTATTCAAGATGTGAGATCTGAAAGCGTGGCTTCTTTTCACTTTGCCGCCTTTTGTAATCTTGAAACGTTTCTTTGCACCACTATGGGTTTTTACCTTAGCCATTTTATAGCCTCCCTTATTTTTTTTCTTTCTTTGGCGCCAGGACCATGATCATATTGCGCCCCTCCAATTTGGCGGGCTTTTCGATCACGCAGTTTTCTTCAGTCAGGGAACAAAAACGCTTTGCGATATCGTATCCCAGTTCAGTATGAGCCATCTCGCGACCTTTAAACTTCACAACAACTTTAACCTTATCGCCGGCTTTTAAGAACCGGTTGGCATGAGATGCCTTGGTTTGAATATCGTGGGTATCGATTTTGAGAGTCAACTGAATTTCCTTAACAGAAACAATGTTTTGGTTTTTCTTGGCCTCTTTTTCTTTTTTTGCCTGCTCATAGCAATATTTACCAAAATCGATAATCTTGCAAACAGGGGGTTGAGCCTTGGGCGCGATCATTACCAAATCCAAATTTTTGCCTTCGGCAATCTTGAGCGCATCGGCAGAGGACATGATCCCAAGCTGGCTTCCGTCGGAATCTACAACACGAATCTCTTTCTCTCGGATGGCATCATTGATGCTCAATCCTTTTGCTTCTTTTGCGTTAATGTTTCCACACCTCCGAAAAATAATAAAAACGAGCAACATAAATTGCTCGCTCCAAAACATAAAAACACCTAATGATCCATTAAGTGAAACCATGTTAACCGCTGCTATTAAAAACGCAGGGTGAGGAACAGAACAATCTATCCTACTTCTTTTTGCTCATATAGGATACCACACCGCCCCGTGTGTGTCAACCTTTTTTTGAAAAAACTTTAATTTTTTTGAAAAACATCTTTACAAACTGATAAGAGTTGTGTATAATAGGGGAGCATTTTGAAGAAAAATGCCATTTGGCCCGGTAGTTCAGCTGGTTAGAACGCTAGCCTGTCACGCTAGAGGTCGTGGGTTCGAGCCCCATCCGGGTCGCCATTTTTGCTGCTATAGCTCAGGTGGTAGAGTGCATCCTTGGTAAGGATGAGGTCACCAGTTCAAATCTGGTTAGCAGCTCCAAAAAATAAAGCACTTCGTCACGAAGTGCTTTATTTTTATCCAATCCGAAGGATTGGTATGTAATCGCCGATAGGCGTATGTAATCAGTTCGCCTTGCGAACTGTATGTTATCAAAGCGTAAGCTTTGTATGTTTCTTCCTTCGGATTGATAACATACCACCTACGGTGGATTACATTCCGCAACAAGTTGCGGATTACATGCAATGCTTCGCATTGATTTTTCGCCGCTTTTATGCTATAATACAGCCAAGGCGGTGATTTTATGAAAAAATCAAAATTGATTCTAAAAACGACTTTGATTATTGTTTCAGTTTTAGCTGTGGGTTTGATTGGTATTTTTGCGCTTTTATCACTTCCGTGGTTATTGATCTTCGGCGGAATATGGTTATCTCCGGATCCGCCGAAGCCGGAAATTACCAATGGGGAATTCCCCTTCGAAATCACATATGCAATAAATGAGGAAGTTTATTCTGTTGATGGTGTGTATGTTTGCGAGTATGCAGGAATCGGAGCGGACGAGGGTGTTGGAAAATATGTGGATTGGGATGGATATATTAAGGGTACCGAAGATGAAGCTCTGTTTATAATGGAAAAAGACGGTAAAAAAATCTACTGCTCCGTTGGCTGGCCCGAATATTATATGGATGATCCGGAAGATGATGCAGCAGTTGCGCCGGAGCCGTTTTTTTACAGCGTATACCCCAATAACATGGGAGGAACCACATCTCATTATATTAATGATGAAGAAATGCAAACTTACGGCATTTCGATTATCGGTTATGAGTTTTCTGAACCGATAGAAAACGAATTCAAATGATTAGTTTCTAAAAACAGAGACCACTTGGGGCACCCTTCGTAAGGAAGGATAGCCTTGATAAAGCGAGATTTTGGCGCAAAACAGCGTTAAAATGCTCGCCACCCGTCAAGGGTGCCTGCGCTTTTTGCCTTGTCTTGCATCCAAACTTTCGCCAATCAAGGTGCCATAAGCAGTTTTGAAATACAGATTTTTTGTTCAAGCGAATTGACAAAAATCCCGCCATGCTGGCGCATGGCGAGATTTTTTCGATTTGTTTGGGCGAAAAAGAGGCTTTCAAAACCTATTCTTCCTTGCGGAGGGTGCCCCTTGGTGGTCTTTATTTTTATAGTTTAATTTTAGCAAGGCCGGCTTCCGCGGTTTCCTTATAAGGAGAGGAGAGGTCGTGGCCGGTTTCTTTCATGGTTTTGATTACGTTGTCCAACGAGATTCTTCTGGTGCTCCAAAGGAAACTGGAAAGGCTGACGGCGTTGATGGCGCGCATGGCAGCCACTGCATTACGCTCAATGCAGGGAATCTGCACAAGACCGCAGATGGGATCGCAGGTAAGCCCCAAATGGTGCTCAATAGCGATTTCGGCGGCATATTCAATCTTTTCAATACTTAATTCAAAAAGTTCTGCAAGCGCCGCGGCAGCCATTGCACAGGCGCTTCCGATCTCGGCTTGGCAACCGCATTCCGCACCGGAGATGGAGGCATTGGTTTTGATGAGGTTGCCGATAAGTCCGGCAGTCATCAGTGCACGGATGATTTGATCGTCGCTATATTGATTTTTCTTTTGCTGATAATATAGTACCGCCGGAAGAACGCCTGCTGCACCGCAGGTGGGCGCGGTAACAATGGTTTCGCCGGATGCATTTTGTTCGCTGGTGGCAAAGGCATAGGAGCAAACCATGCGATGCTCTCTAGTTTCGGCGGATTCATCAATATGTTGGCTGTTAAAAAGGGTTTTAGCCTTTCGCTGCAATTCAAGCCCCCCCGGTAAAACTCCCTCGCTTTCAAGCCCTTCTTCAATAGCATTTTTCATGGTCTGCCATATTTTTTTGAGGTATTTTTCCAGTTGATCGCCTTCATGCTTTTGAACATATTCCCAAAGACGAATGCGATGCTCCTTGCAGTAGGCACAGATTTCACTGAATTGAGCATGACGATAAACGATTTTTTGGGGCTTGACCATATCGTTTTCAAAAAGAATATTGCCGCCACCAACGCTGAATACACGTGTACGCGCAAGTTCTTTTTTTCCTTTGAAAGCGAACAGCTGCATTGTATTTGGATGAGGAATATTTTTCTCTAATAAATCAAATTCGATTTCGCAGGGGATAGGTGAGAGGGTTTTTTGGATTACAACATCGGTTCCATGGCCTTTCCCTGTTTTGGAAAGAGAGCCGTAAAGAATAACTTTAAAAAGATCGGCATCGGGATTATTGGCGCGGAAAATTTCGCAAGCGCGTTCAGGCCCGATGGTATGAGAGCTGGAAGGGCCGCGACCAATTTTATAAATTTCGGAAACAGAGCCCATTCCTTGAGGCTTATTTTCGATGAGGGGCGCAGCGGGCTTTTCGTAAAAATAATCGATGGGCACTTGGAATATCTTGGATAGGCAATAGATATTTTTGGCCGAAGGTTGGGATAATCCGCCTTCCCATTTCGAAATAGCTCTATTACTGATCCCCAGATGATCCCCTAATGCTTTTTGCGACATTTTATGTTGCGCGCGCAGTTCTTTAATTGCTTTCGGCGAGAATTTTTCCATGTGATCATACCCCTTTTTAGCAGTATATAACTATTTTAGCATATTTTTCATCAACTATAAAGAGAAAAGTTTAAAAAAAGCCCCCTAAAATCAACCAACAGTTGATTTTAGGGGACGAAATTATCCATCGATTTCAATACCAATCAGGCCTTCATCGCTATATCCGGTGATTTTAATTGGGATAAGATCGGCATTTTTTTCTCCGCTCCATAGAACAGGGCAATAATTCCTTGTGAACCCGTGAAGCTTTCCTTCTTTTTTTGCTTCCGGTAAAACCCATTGAGTGGTTCCGATCATTTTTTTCCAAAAAGCATGGCGGGAAGCTTTTTCGATTTCTTCCATTTTTTTAACACGCTTTGATTTGATCTCTTTTGTTAATTGATCGGGCATGGCAGCAGCGCGAGTGCCTTGGCGGGGAGAATAGGGGAAAATATGGATTTTTGCAAAGCCGATTTCTTCTGCAAATGCAAGAGATTTTTGAAAGTCCTCTTCTGTTTCGCCGGGGAATCCAACTATGATATCGGTAGTGATGGCGCAATCGGGATAAGCGGCGCGAAGAAGATTTACTGCCTCTCGATATTCATCGGTGGTATAATGGCGATTCATCGCTTTAAGAGTTTTATCGCATCCACTTTGCAAGGAAAGATGAAAATGAGGGCAAAGGGATTGAACCGATGCAATAGCGCTCAAAAATTCGGGAGTAATTGCTCTTGGTTCAAGGGAACCCAAACGAATCCTTTCAATCCCTTGAATCTCTGCAGCGCAAAGAATTGCTTTTTGAAGGCATCTTTCGCCCCATTCTTTTCCATAGGATGCAAGATGAATTCCTGTTAAAACAATTTCGCGATATCCGCATTTAACAAGGGAGAGAATTTCCTTCTTAATAATTTCCAGCGGTTTAGAGCGGATCCTGCCGCGGGCATAGGGGATAAGGCAATAGGAGCAAAAGTTTTCGCATCCATCTTCGATTTTTAAAACAGCGCGGTTTTTCTCGCCAAAGGAATGAATCTCTTCTTGCTCCAAGGAACCGCAATTATCAACATCGATAATTTTCTCGCCGGTTTCTTTGAATTTATTAATATAATGAAGAATGTCTTTGCGATTTGAAGTGCCTAAAACGATATCAACGCCCTCTAAAGCCGCCGCGGCATTGGGAGCAACTTGCGAAAAGCAACCGCAAACTACTAAAATTGATTCGGGCTGCTCCCTTTTAGCTCTGGCAATCATTTGCCGAGATTTTTTATCGGAAATCTGAGTTACAGTACAGGTGTTGATAATATAAACATCGGCGGGGCTTCCAAAGGGAACCGTTTCATAGCCGATGCTTTCCATTTTATCGCGCATAATCTGCGTATCGTATTGATTCACCTTGCAACCCAAGGTGTAAAATGCAACTTTCACTGAATGTTCTTCCGCCTTTATCTTTAGTGAAATCATGATAGCAAAAAAAACTTATGATTTCAAGGTGTTTTTTTAAAAAAGACTCTTGACATTTTAAAAATTCGTGCTATAATCAAGTGGTACTTTACGCGAGAGTGGCGGAACTGGCAGACGCGCACGTTTGAGGGGCGTGTGGTTAACACCGTACGGGTTCAAGTCCCGTCTTTCGCACCAAAAAAGAGGCGTCCGTCGGATGCCTCTTTTGTTTTAATTGAAAAGGGGATGAAACGATGTCCAAGCATCTAAAGAGAAGGTCGCAAAAACATAATTTTATCTTGTTTATGTTGATCATTTGCGTTTTTGTTGGCGTGTTAATTGCGATATTTGCTTTGCCGCGGGGAAATGATCAAGGCTCTTCTAAACCGCAAAAGCCGGTTTCGGAGCAAAAAGAGGAGCCACCGATTGTAAAGGAATCAACCTTTACAATCTCGGCGACAGGTGATATTCTAATGCATTCGCCTCTTCTGCGTTCGGGCTCCACCGGTGGCGGCTATGATTTTTCGCCTATGTTCAAATATTTCAATGAATATGTTGAAAAAGCCGACCTTGCAGTGGCTAATCTTGAAACCACATTGGCAAGCTCTGATCGAGGCTATAGCTATTCCGGATATCCTTGCTTTAATTGTCCCGATGCCATTGTTGATGCTTTGAAAGGCGCCGGATTTGATATGTTGCTTACCGCGAATAATCATTCCTATGATACGCGTGGAACAGGATTGCATCGCACGGTTGAGGTTGTGCGCGAAAAGGGCCTTTTCAATCTTGGCTCCAAAGCCACGGAAGAGGAAGCCGATTATAGGATAGTGAATAAAAACGGGATTTCTCTTGGGTTGCTTTGCTATACCTATGAAAATAACGAAAGCATTGATGTGAAGGCGCCAAACGGAATCACAATGAATTCTAAAGATGCTCCTTTCTTAAAAACCTTTGATTATGCGAATCTTGAATCATTTTATCAGGAAATCAGCCAAAATCTTGCTTTAATGAAAAATGAAGGGGCAGATGCATCGATCCTCTTCATTCATTGGGGCGAAGAGTATGATATAAAAGAAAATACCGTTCAAAATGAAATGGCGCAAAGGCTTTGTGATCTTGGAATCGATGTGATTATTGGCGGGCATCCTCATGTGGTGCAACCGGTTGAGTTGCTTGAGAGCAGTGTTGATGCCAATCACAAAACTGTTTGCCTTTATTCTATGGGAAATGCCGTTTCTAATCAGCGGCGCCAACGCATGAACCTTAATACCGGCCATACAGAAGATGGGGTTTTATTCGGTGTTCGCTTCGCACGCTATTCTGATGGCACTGTTATTTTGGAGGGTGTTGAACTTTTGCCCACATGGGTTCACATGTTTACTTCCTCTTCCGGAAATAAAAATTATAGAATTCTTCCTTTAGAAGAGGGGGAAAATTGGCAGGAACGCTTCGATTTATCCGATAGTAATTTCAACCATGCCAAAGATTCCTACGAGAGAACGATGAAAATTGTTGGCGAAGGAATGGCTGAGGTTGAAACTTGGGTTAAGGATAACATTAATCATACAGAAAAGAAGCTTGGAATTATTGAAGAAACCGTTGCAAACGAAAAAGAGGCATCATAAGATGCCTCTTTTTCATTATTGTTTAATTACAGTTCGCAGTTATTAACAGTTCTGGGGAAGGGGATTACATCGCGGATGTTGCCCATGCCGGTGAGATACATGATGCAGCGCTCAAAACCAAGGCCAAAGCCTGCATGGCGGGTTGAACCATATCTGCGAAGATCCAAATAGAAATCATAGTCTTCGGGATTGAGGCTCAGCTCTTTGATGCGTTCTTCCAATAAGCCAAGATCGTCTTCACGCTGGCTGCCGCCGATGATCTCGCCAATGCCGGGAACCAGGCAGTCCATTGCGGCAACAGTTTTGCCATCTTCGTTCAGCTTCATATAGAAGGCTTTGATTTCCTTGGGATAATCGGTAACAAAAACAGGGCGCTTAAACACTTGCTCGGTGAGATATCTTTCGTGCTCTGTCTGCAGGTCGCAACCCCAATATGCTTTGAAGTCAAAAGCATCGTTGTTCTTTTCCAAAATTTCGATTGCTTCAGTATAGGTTACATGAGCAAACTCATTGTTAACCACATTGTTCAGGCGCTCGATCAATCCTTTATCAATAAATTGATTGAAGAAATTCATTTCTTCGGGAGCGTTTTCCATCACATAGCGGATAACATATTTGAGCATGCTTTCAGCAAGCATCATATCATCTTTAAGATCGGCAAATGCAATTTCCGGCTCGATCATCCAAAATTCTGCCGCATGACGGGTGGTATTGGAATTTTCGGCGCGGAAAGTGGGGCCGAAGGTATAGATATTTTTGAATGCTTGGGCATAGGTTTCGCCATTGAGCTGACCGGATACAGTTAAATTGGTTACCTTATTAAAGAAATCTTGGCTATTATCCACTTTGCCATCCTCGGTCAATGGAAGGTTATTAAGGTCTAAAGTGGTAACGCGGAACATTTCACCCGCACCCTCGCAATCGCTTCCGGTGATGAGAGGGGTGTGCACATAAATGAAATTGCGCTCATTAAAGAACTTATGAATAGCATAAGCTGCCAAAGAACGGATACGGAAAACAGCCTGAAAGGTATTGGTACGAGCGCGAAGATGGGGGATGGTGCGCAGGTATTCAAGGCTATGGCGCTTTTTTTGCAAGGGATATTCAGGGGTAGAGCTCCCCTCGATTGCCACAGATTGCGCTTGAATTTCAAAAGGCTGCTTGGAATCAGGGGTTTCAACCAAAAGACCGGTTACAACGACAGCAGCACCAACATTGATTTTTGAAAGCTCGGCAAAATTTTCGAGTTGATCTCCGTATACAACTTGAAGAGGCTCAAAGAAAGTACCATCGTTAACAACTAAAAAACCAAAATTTTTAGATGCACGATTTGAGCGCACCCAACCGCCAACAGTGATAGTTTTGTTGGCATATTCTTTTGTTTCGCGAAAAAGCTTTTTGATTTCGATCAGTTCCATGAGAATTCCTTCTTTTTAACAAAATTTTGAGATATTGTATCATATTTTAATAATAAATTCAATGCTTTTTTAAAAATCGATGTAATTGGTTTTTGGGTTATAAAGGAACTGTCCGTCGGTGGTGCACAAATGTAGGCAAATTGCATAAATTGCTATGGTCATTTCCGAGGAAATCCTTTTGGATTTTTGTTAATATCAACAATGTTTTAAGAAAAAATGATGATTTCTTGAAAATAAATTAATTATATTGTATAATGGTAACAACAATCTATTAGGAGGATTTGTTATGAAAAGAATGCACAAAATCATTGCACTTCTGATGGTGCTTGTTCTGGCGCTGGGCGCTTTGGCCGGCTGCGGATCAAGCAATGAAAAGGTCATTAAGATCGGAATCTTTGAGCCCGGTACCGGTGAAAATGCCGGCGGCGGTAAGCAAGAGGTTCTTGGCATGCGGTATGCAAACTCTATTGTACCTGAAGTGACCGTTGGCGGCGAGGTTTATAAGATCGAGCTCGTTGAAGTAGATAACCAGTCTGATGCCAGCAAGGCTCCCTCTGCTGCTCAGCAGTTGGTTTCTTCCAAGGTTTCTGTTGTTCTTGGTACTTATGGTTCTGCCTGCGCAATCGCAGCCGGTCCTCTCTTTGCAGAGAATAAGATTCCTGCAATCGGCGCTTCCTGCACCAATCCTCAGGTAACCGCAGAAAACGATTTCTATTTCCGCGTTTGCTTCCTGGATCCCTTCCAAGGCACCGTTATGGCAAACCTTGCTTTAGAGCAGGGCTGCAAGAAGGTTGGCGTTTTGACTCAGGCCGGCGATGACTATTCTGTTGGCCTTGGTAATTATTTCACCGAAGCGTTCAAGAATGCAGGCGGCACTGTTGTACCCGCAAGCTTCCAGACCGGTGAGACCGACTTTAGCGCTATCGTTACCAACTTTAAGGATTGCGACGCTGTATTTGCTCCTTCCTCTATCGAAACCGGTCCGCTGATCATTAAGCAGCTTCGCGCTGTTAATAAGGATTGCAAGATCCTTGCCAGCGATACTTGGGAAAATGGTAAGATTATCGAGAATGCAGGCGATGCCGCTACCGAGGTTTATTTCTCCACCTTCTTTGATGAGAACGACGATAGCAATCCCTTGAGCAAGACCTTTGTTGAAGGCTTTAAGAAATGGCTCAATGCCGATGCTGCTAACCTGAATAATAACGGTGGCGACGATACTGTTGCTGCAGTTTCCGCTTTGGGTTATGATGCATATATGGCGGCAATCGAGGCTATTAAGGCTGCTGATTCTACCGATGGTACTGCAATCCGCGATGCTCTTAAGGGCGTTGAGATGGATGGTGTTACCGGTGCTCTCTCCTTTGATGAGAAGGGTGATGCCAATAAAGATATGGCTTATATCAAGACCATTGATGTTGCAAACGGTACCTTCAAATTCTTGAAGACTCAAACTGTTGCAGAGTAATCTTTATCTTTAATTCCAAGGGTAGTAGGGAGCTTTTGCTCCCTGCTACTTTTGGTGTTTTATCCGGATGATTGAAGCTTTGCGTTGAGCGAATCGAAGCAAGGCTTCAGTCATCCGACTGATCATTTCAATGGAGGAAAGAATATGAACAATTATATCCAATTGCTTCTATCCGGTATAGCGGTTGGAAGTCTTTATGCTTTGATTGCCATTGGTTATACAATGGTTTACGGCATTTTGCGGCTGATTAACTTTGCCCATGGAGATATGTTTATGATCTCCGGCTTCTTTTTGATCTATATTGCAGCAGTGCCCCATATGCCGATCTGGGCCGCTCTGATTATCACCATTTTACTAACGGTGTTGCTCGGCTTTATGATTGAGCGGTGCGCCTATAAACCCCTGCGCTCTGCACCAAGAATGTCGGTTATGATCTCGGCAATTGGTGTGTCATATCTGTTACAGAATTTTGCCACATATTTTACCGGCGGCCTTGCCCAAGCATATCCCTCTATTCCTTGGATCAGCAATGAGATTAGTGTCTTTGGTGTAAATACCAAATTGATCACTATCATTACTCCGATTCTGACCATTGTTTTGGTGCTTGCCTTGGTTGCTCTCATTAAGTTTACCAAGATCGGCATGGCCATGCGCGCGGTTTCCAAGGATTTTGAAACTTCTCAGTTGATGGGTATTAAGATCAATAACGTTATCAGCATGACCTTTATTATCGGCTCTTTCCTTGCCGCCGTGGGTTCGATCATGTATTTCTCTTATTATGAGCAGGTGAGCCCCACTATTGGCGCAATGCCCGGTCTGAAGGCGTTTGTTGCGGCGGTATTTGGCGGTATCGGCTCGATTCCCGGTGCGGTAATCGGTGCTTATATCATCGGTATTTGCGAAAACTTGATTAAGAGCTATCCTGCCATTGCAGATCTTAGCAATGCATTTACCTTTGTGCTTTTGATTGTTATTTTGATTTGTAAGCCGAACGGGTTGTTCGGAGAAAAACTGTCGGAGAAGGTGTAAGCGATGAAAAAGAATACAAAACTGATTGCGTCGCTGATTCTGGCGGCGGTCTTCCTTGGCTTCCTTATTTTTATTGATAATACCCCCTTGAAATCCTCTATGCTATCTACTTGCCTGCAAAAAGGGGCAATTTACGCATTGGTAGCGGTTTCCATGAACCTCTTAAATGGTTTTACCGGTCTTTTCTCTTTGGGGCAGGCAGGATTTATGCTGATCGGGGCCTATACCTATGGAATTCTTACCATTCCTGTGGCAAGCCGCGGTTCGGTTTTCCAATATTTTGATGGCGGTATTGTGCAGTTTGAAATGCCGGTTATTCCTGCAATTATTTTGGCAGGCATTCTTGCGGCCTGCTTTGCCGCTTTGATCGGTCTTCCTGTATTGAAGCTGAAGAGCGATTATCTTGCCATCGCTACTCTTGGCTTTGCCGAGATTTTGCGTGCACTGATTCAGTGGCAGCAGATTGCTCCTTTGACCAATGGTTCTAATATGCTTCGCTCTTTCCCCACATATAAAAGTATTTTGTTCCCGTTTATTGTTGTGGCAATCTGCATTGCTATGATCGTTCTATTGATTCGCTCTTCTTACGGGCGCGCCTTTAAGGCAATTCGCGAGGATGAAATTGCCGCTGAAGCAATGGGCATCAATCTATTTAAGCATAAAATGATGAGCTTTGTGATCAGCTCTTTCTTTGCAGGGGTGGGCGGCGCATTGCTGGCAATGTTTCAGGCCAGTGTGCAAGCCAAGGCTTTTACTTCCGCAATGACTTATGAGATTCTCTTGATCGTTGTTATCGGCGGTATCGGTTCTATTACCGGTAGCATTATCGCATCCTTCCTCTTTGTTTGCTGCATGGAGTGGTGGTTGCGTTTCTTGGATCAGGTGCAGTATGTTGGAAATTTCCAGCTTCCTTTAATGCGCACCGGTTTCCGTATGGTTGTTTTCTCGATCATTATTATGATCATTGTTCTCTTCTGGCGCAGAGGCATTATGGGGAATAAAGAATTCTCATGGGATGGAATTGCGAAGTTTTTCAAAGATCCCTTTGGCCTTGTCAGCAAGAAAAATAAGAAAGGGGAGGTAAAGGAATAATGGCAAATACTGTCCTTTCTATTGAAAATATTACTGTTCAGTTTGGCGGCGTTGTGGCTGTAAATAATCTTTCCATGGAAGTTCGCAAGGGAGAGATTGTTTCGCTGATCGGCCCCAATGGTGCAGGAAAAACCACTGCATTTAATGCGATTACCGGTGTTTATCAAGCAACGAATGGGCGCGTGATCTTTAATGATGCAGTAATTTTAGAAAGCTATCCTACCGGTAAGATGAAAAAACTCTATGCCGGCGAAAATGCAGATCTTTATCGTAAGATCATCAAGAATAGCCCTGATAAGATTGCCAAAATGGGCATGGGCCGCACTTTCCAGAATATCCGCCTTTTTAAAGAACTTTCGGTTTTGGATAATGTTTTGATCGCGATGCATATGCGGCTAAAGGGCAACCTTTTTACCGATACCTTTATGATTAACCATAAAGAAGAACAATCGATGCGCGAGGAAGCAATGCGATTGCTTGAGATTGTGCATCTTCAGGATTTGAAGGATGAAAAAGCTTCTTCTTTGCCCTATGGTAAGCAGCGCCACCTTGAGATCGCAAGAGCTTTGGCTACCAAGCCTTCTCTTCTTTTGTTGGATGAGCCTGCAGCCGGTATGAACCCGCAGGAAACCGAAGAATTAACTGCGCTGATCCGCAAGATTCGCGATGATTTTGATCTTACTGTTTTGCTGATCGAGCATCATATGAATTTGGTTATGGATATCTCCGATCGAATTTATGTAATCGATTTTGGTAAATTGATTGCATCGGGCAATCCCGAGGAAATTCAAAATAATCAAAAGGTAATCGATGCATATTTGGGGGTGGCAGAGGATGAGTAATATTCTTGAAATTAAAGATCTTGTTGTCTCCTATGGTGGCATCGAGGCGGTTAAGGGAATCTCGATGGAAGTGCCTGAAGGGCAGATTGTTACTCTGATTGGCTCTAATGGCGCCGGAAAGAGCACAACATTGAAATCCATCGCCGGAATTGTTAAGCCTAAAAATGCTTCAATTTTGCTCAGCGGCAAGGAGATCAGCGGAAAAAGCCCTGATTTTATTGTTAGCAGCGGAATTACCTTGGTTCCCGAAGGGCGGCGTGTATTTCCGAATCTGACGGTTTTGGAAAACCTGAAGATGGGCGCTTATCTGCGAAAAGATAGCATTAAAGCAGATTTAGAGTATGTTTATGATCTTTTCCCCCGCTTGAAGGAAAGAGAATGGCAGCTTGCGGGCACCCTTTCCGGCGGTGAGCAGCAAATGCTCGCGGTGGCGCGCGCGTTGATGAGTAAACCGCGCATCATCATGATGGATGAGCCTTCTTTGGGCCTTGCTCCATTGGTTGTTAAGGATATTTTTGAGATTATTAAAACAATTAATAGTCAGGGTATTACAGTGCTTTTGATTGAGCAAAATGCAAATATGGCTTTAAAGATTGCGCATAAGGCATATGTAATGGAAACCGGCAAAATCACCCTTGAGGGAACCGGTGCGGAGCTTCTTGCCAATGAAAGCGTTAAGGAAGCTTATCTTGGAAAAAGTAAATAAAAATTCATGTTGACAGAGTGAGGAATTATTATGAAAAAGAGCATTTTGCGAGTATGTTCCTTTTTAATGATTTTGATCCTCGGTATTTCTAATCTGCCAATTATTTATGCTGAGGGATCTCATATTGCTGTGAATCGTTTTTCTGATTATGCAGTTAATCCTATGTTGGGGGATATTGAGATCCCTCAAACTGTTTATTCTAAAAGATACGCCTCTTTGGAAGAGGAGACCTTCAATCCGGAAGATTTTTTAGAAACAGAGGAAGAGGCGGCAGCGGTTATACGCGAGGCGATAGAAGCGCGGGATGAATTGTTTACTCTGCGCTATATTTCAGATCAGGTTGCCACAGAGCAAGAAGTTATTGATTTGATCGAGGTTGCTTTTGCAGAAACCGATCAGCCAACCGAAGGGGATTCTCTGCGCTATGCATGGAAATCCAGAGCTTTTGAAGGCGAATGTATCTTATATGAAAACGAATACTATACAACGATTCGTTTTACCTATGGATATTATACTACTGCCGAGCAGGAAGCGGAGCTGACAGAAGCAGTTGATGCCTTGGTTGCTTCCTTTGGGTTTACAAGCTCGACCGACCAAAGAGCAAAGATCGATAAAATTTATGGTTACATTACTTCTAATGTAACCTATGATTATGAACATCTTGAACAAGAAGATTATTGGCTTCAATATACTGCGTATGCAGCGTTGGTTCAAAAAACCGCTGTTTGCGAGGGGTATGCAGTTCTTCTTTATCGATTGGCTGAGGAATGCGGATTGGATGCGCGGGTGATCACCGGTGTGGGCGGCTCCGGAAGAGATGCAAATCATGCATGGAATATTATTGGCCTCGGAGACCTTTATTATTATCTTGATGCTACTTGGGATGCAGAGCGTTCATCTGATGCGTATGAATGGTATCTAAAAGGGAGTGCCGACTTTTTCTCCCATAGCAATGAGCCGCAATTTAATACAGTTGAGTTTAACGAGCGTTATCCGATTCCCGATAAAGGGCTTACCTTCGAGCCCTATGAAGGGCCCTATACTTTTGGCGACTTTGAATATTACGCTAATTCTTCAAATGCTGTTATAACCAAATATATCGGTTCTGATGCGGAAGTTATTGTTCCTGCAGAGGTGGGAGATATTCCTGTTGTTGGGGTAGAGACAGGTGCTTTTTATCAAAATTACAGCGTGGAGAGCCTTGCTTTCAGCGAAGGGATTCTTTTTTTATCCCCCCAAGCGGTGCAATATTGCTTTGCGTTGAAGTCGGTTCATTTTCCGTCTACAATGAATATAAGGGATCGTGGTTCTACCAGTTTTACCGAAGCGCCCATTGATTGCCATGCTCTCGAAACCATTACGGTTGCAGAAGGAAACCCATATATCAAGGTTGAAGATGGAATTCTTTATGATATTGATAGGACAACTCTGCTTTTATGCCCCGCTCTTTATCCAAATGAAGAACTTGTGATTCCGGATGGAGTTGTAACGCTTGCGAATAATTCAGTGGCCGATTGCCCCAATATTAAAGAAGTTAAGATGCCTGATTCGGTTGAATATATTTGGAGCTGGGTATTTGCTTCCAGTAATAATCTTGAAAAGGTTAATGTTTCTGAAAAATGCACCGTTATCGGTCAATTTTTCTTAACTTCTACTAAAGTTGAGCAGCTGCATATCCCTGCATCTGTAACCATCATTATGCCCGATGCGATCGGAACGAGTGTTTCCTATTTGCGGGAAATTACCGTTGATCCGGAAAATGCGGTCTTTCGCGTGGAAAATGGCGCTTTATATGAAGGGAAAACCCTGATTAAATATCCATCCATGATTCCAAATGAAAGCTTCGAAATTTCCGAAGGAACTCGATCTATTGCATATGGCGCATTCTATGATGCTAAAAATTTAAAATCCATCACTATTCCGGTAGGGGTAAAAAATATCTATAATTCCGCATTTTCGGGCTGCGCAGGGCTTACCCATGTAACGATTCCGGAAGGTGTTGCTTTTATGGAAAAATATATTTTCTATGGTTGCACCTCTTTAATGAGTGTTTCTCTTCCCGAAAGCTTGACCACAATGGAAGATTATAATATTTTCCATCCCTGCGATGCGCTTACAATTTATGGTAAGCGCGGCACCCTTGCAGAGACCTGCGCTAATGAGAATTCCGGCTTTATTTTTAAGGATATTTCTGAATTCGTTTGCGTTAATGGTCATAATCAAGATGTGGAGCTGATTGATTGGCAAACCGAGTTTAATAAGAAGCTTCGCTATGAATGCTCTGCTTGCGGGTGTAAAACTATCATCAACTATGTTAAACTTGCTGATGATATTTTGGAAGCAGAGGTTGTTCTTGAATATACCGAGGCTGAATATGATGGGAATCCTCATCAACCGGCGATTCTTTCGGTTTCTTTTTATGGGAAAGAACTGAGTGAGAATGTTGATTATACTATGCAATATTTCTCTGAGGGAATCAACGCAGACCAGTATGCCATCGAATTTAAAGGAATTGGGAAATTTGCCGGCACCAAAACAGTTCTTTATCAGGTTCTTCCCAAACCATTGGGAAATATAACCGTTAAAAATATGCAGAAATATTATCCATATCATGGATATAATCATTATCCGCAATCTTTTTCTGTATATGATGGAAATGAAGAAATAAGCTGGGAAAATCTATATTGCGAGTATGCGAATAATAGAGAGATCGGTGTTGGAACAATCTTTTTAAAGGGAAGAAACAATTATAGCGGTACAGTTGAAATTCCCTTCTATATCTATCCTGCAGAATCTCTTGGGGTTACCGATTTAGGCGGCGATGAGAATATTGCTCTGAGCGGTGGCGTATCAAATGATGATGGTTTGATTACAGTTGATCTTTTGGGTGCGCCTAACTATATAGTTAAAACATATTCACCCAATGGTTCCGTTAAGGTTTATGCTGACGAAGGGTGCACGGTTGAGGTATCGGAAGGGCAGAAAATAGTGCCGGATTGCGGCATCACTCGCCTCTATGCGCAGGGAGTTGATGCAAGCGGAAATCCGGTGAAATCAACGATTGAGATCATTTCTCCGATTTATTCGAACTATACTGATACGCTGACTCCATGGGCGAAAAAATCTATTAAAAAGCTGAATGATCTTGGCCTTGGTTTAATCAAAGGCGATGGTGCGGGCAGATTTAATGGAAAAAAAACTCTTTCTCGCTATGAAATGGCTACCATGATGGTGCGGTTAAAAGGAATCAATGCAGCCTCCTATAAGAAAATGAAGAGTCCTTTTACCGATAAAATCACAAGCTGGGCCAAGAAATATGTTAATGCGGCTTATAAGAACGGCATTGTAAGTGGTATTGGGACTGAATTTGTTGGTGATAAGGCGGCCAGCAGAAATGAATTCTTCCGCGTTTTGATGAATGTAACCCTTGGGGATGTTGATGCTTATTATAAAGAGCATAAGGCGGAAATTAACGCTTATGTTCAGGCGCAGAATTTTAAGGATATCGATAAGGTTAAAGGCTGGGCCAAGTCCGGCACCTATACTGCGATCTATCTTGGTTATGTTGCCGGTGATAACGGTTATATTAATCCCCTGAATACCATCACAAGAAATGAAGCGGCTGTAATGTTGGCCAGAATTTTAACTTGAGGGCATTATGATTGTTATTTTATGTATTGATGATAGGGGAGGCCTGCTCTTTAATAAGCGGCGGGTCTCCTCGGATCAAAAGGTTTGCGAGCGAATTTGCGCCCTTGCTGCAGATGGAGTGTTAAGAATGAATCATTATTCGGCGTTGCTTTTTAAGAGCATAAAACCGGAAGTTGATGAGGATTTCATGAATCAAGCAGAAGCGGGAGATTTTTGCTTTGTTGAAGATCAGAATCTCTCGCAGTATGGGGATAAGATCGAAAAATGGATCCTATATAGATGGAATCGAAAATATCCCTCGGATTTCAAATTTGATTTTTCACTCCTTAATGGCAAAGAACTCATTCAATCTTCAAATTTTGAAGGCAGTTCCCATTCGGAAATTACAGAGGAGATTTACCAATGAAAATGCAAAAAAGATTTTTAGCTTTTCTTTTGCTGATTACCGCTGTTCTTTCATTATTTGGGTGTTTTCTGCAGGAAAAAGCAAGCTATTCCATCGGCGAAATTCCGCCGTTTTCAAATGAACCTTATGTTGTTGTTAATGATAATCAGCCCAATTTTTCAAAGGAGCAATTAAAATCAAAGTCTTATGAAAAATATGCTCCGTTGGATATTTTGGGCAGATGCGGGCCGGCTATCGCTTGCATTGGAAAAGATTTGATGCCCGATGAAGATCGAAAGAGCATCGGTCAGGTGAAACCAAGCGGTTGGCATACAGTGAAGTATGATTGTGTTGATGGTAAATATCTTTATAATCGATGCCATTTGATTGGATTTCAATTAACAGGCGAAAATGCCAACGAGCAAAATCTTATTACCGGAACCCGCTATATGAATGTTGATGGTGTATTGCCCTTTGAAAACATGATTGCCGACTATATTAAGGAAACAGATCATCATGTTTTATATCGGGTAACGCCGATTTTTGATGGGAATAACCTTGTTGCTTCCGGTGTGCAGCTTGAGGCTTTTTCAGTCGAGGATCAGGGCGCTGGGGTTTGTTTCAATGTTTATGCATATAACTGCCAGCCCGGAGTAGTGATTGATTATGCAACGGGGGCAAGCCGATTAGAAAATGAGCCGGAAAAATCCGATAGCGATGAGGCAGAGGAATATATCTTAAATGTTAATTCCAAAAAGATTCATCTTTCTTCTTGCTCTGGCGCAAAAAACATGAAGGAATCCAATAAAGAGATTTCCTCTAAATCCATAACCGAATTAATTGCCGAGGGCTATGAGCCTTGCGGCCAATGCCTGAAAGATTGATTATTAAATAATATCCCGCCTTTGGCGGCATATTATTTTCAGACTGTCAAAAAAGCCCCCGACCGCAGAAAAAGGAAAGAAAGCAAACAGATTGTGCCAATCAATAAGTCAAGAAGGAGAAAGAGATGTCATTCTTACTTTTTGTTCTCTTTAAAAGGAAAAAATCCGCATGGTAATGCGGATTTCATTATAATTTTCTGCTATCCGCCAAACCGCTCTCTACCGTGCGTCAAACCTAATGGTAACCGTTCCATTTTGCTCAATAGCAAAACACCACTTATACCATTAGGTTCTCCTTTTCCCCAACAAAACTTTTGTTTTGCCGGGGTGCCCCCCAAAAACGCCGACGAGAACGGTTTGACGAATTCGGAAACATTTTTGAGAGTCTCCCAGCGTGTCAAAGATAATAAAACAGGGTTCTTTGACACGCTTTAAATAATATCCCGCCTTTGGCGGGATATTATTTTTATGAAGGAGATTGCATATAATAAGATATATCTTGAGAGGTTATGGTGAAGATGGATCTATTTTGTGTATTCATAAAAGGGATTTGGATCGGCGCAACATTATCAATTCCGGGAATCAGCGGCGGATCAATGGCGATGATATTGGGGATTTATGAAAAATTAATCCTTTCTTTCAACAAGCTGTTTCAAAAAGGGGAAAAGAAAAAGGAGAGTTTCTTATTTATCCTTGTATTTTCTTTAGGTGCGTTAACAGGATTATTTGCAATTTCCGGTTTAGTTGTTCGCTTATTGAAGCAATATCCTTTGCCGATATCTTTTCTTTTTGCCGGCGCGGTTCTTGGTGGAATGAGAGTGATTTTTCATGAGATTAATAGAGAAATATTAAAGGCATCCGATATTCTCTATCCCCTTATTGGAATTGCTATTGTATTATCGATCGCTTCTTTACCAAGTGGCCTTGTTTCTTTTGAGAATAGCGGCCCTTTTCAGTGGTTGCTTCAAATTGCCATAGGAATAGTTGCGGCAGTTGCGTTGGTATTGCCCGGAATCAGCATTTCTCAGGTTCTTTATGTTCTTGGCATGTATACCCTGATTTTCGAGCATCTTTCGCGATTTTCTTTGCTGCCTTTAATTCCGTTTGCTATGGGGCTTTTATCTGGCGTTATATTTATTTCAAAGGCATTGGAAGATTTATTAATACGATTTCGAAAGGAAACATTTTTGGTAACCTTGGGCTTTGTGGGCGGCTCAGTAATAGAGCTGCTTCAGAGCGTATCCTATAATGAGTTTGGTTTTCACTGTATTCTATTGCTTATGATTGGGTTTATCCCCATTTTTATGATCTCTAAAAAGGAAAGAGTGCGTCAGGAATAACCTGACGCACTTTTTTAATAGTTGATGCAAGCGCTGGAAAATTTCACCCAGCTTGTAAAAAGATCCGGAACTTCAAGAAGCGGTTGCTCTAATTGTTCGATTTTTTCTCTTTTGCCGCTTAGATATTCTTCAATTGTGCGTTTTGCAGTGGAAAGGCGTTCTTTAAGGCCGCCAATTCGAAGCTCGATAATATCAAAACCAAAAGTCTTATTATCATAGTACCATTCTTCTCGGGCAGCATCAAGATATTCGCCAAGTGCCGCAAGAGTTTGAGGGATAATGTTTTCGGCAATATCTTTTAAGGTTGATGAATCTCCTTTGTTATATGCTTCTCTGGTTTCGTAAGAAAGAGTCGCTTTGGTTGAAAGGGTTTTGGCGAGAAGGGAAGCGGTTTTAAAAAGATAACCAAACTGATCACTCTTGATTTTTGCGAGTTTTTCCGCCTTTTCAGCATACTCATCGGCATAGCAGGGGCTAACATGGCAATCAAACCAACCGCCCAAAGGATCGTTATATAGAAAGGCTTTCGAAGTGGGGATATTTCTTGTTAAAGTATTATAATCGCTAAATTGATTGAGGGAATCCAGCTGCAGGAATTCATCGAAAGAAACATCGAAGGTTTCGGCAAAACGCGCTTTAACCCAATTATGATCTTCGCCGTTTGCATAGCAATATTCGGCATATTGCTGAAGAGTGGGCAAAATTGCAAAATTGGAAACCTCGCTTCCGTTATCGCCCCAAGCGGTGGCGATCACCATGGGAAGCTTCTCTTCTTTGCAGATTTTTAGATGCATATCATTCACATGAAGAGAGTAATAATTTCTCGGCGCATTGCTATCCCATTTCCAAGCGCCGCCTGCAAAATAATAAGGGTTGTTAAATTGCTTATGGCAATGGATCATATGGCGGAAGGTTTGCTCATCTTCGGGCAGAGTATAATAATTCCAATATATAAGAGTAATCTCGGGCGGAACTTCGTCAATAACGCGCTGGGGAATTTCCCCTTTGGATACGCGATATTCGCCAAAGGTTGCCCGAAAGAACATATCGCTCCAAATCATCGGCTGATACTCATATTTTTTACAGATCTCAACAACACGCTTTAGATGGTCTAAAACAATGTCGTGGCGATGGCGATGGCCGTTTTTAATCAAATATTGGCCTGCGCCGAGGGTCCATGCTTCATCCATTCCCAAATTGATGCGATTGGAGCGAAAAGAGGCTTTGCAACTTTTAAGCATGCAGTCGATTAAATGATAGGTTTTTTCTTCTCCAACAAGCAGAATATTATCGATATCTTTAATCTCGCTGAAGGAATTCCATCTTAATGCTCCCTCAAGATGCGCAAGAACCTGAATGCAGGGGATTACTTCGATTCCAAAGGAATAGGCGTAATCATCAATTTCTTTAAGTTCCTCTTGAGAAAATCTTCCGCGCAGATAACCAAAGAGCGGATATTCAGGGATTTCATAAGTATCTTCGGTATAGAGCATCATGGAAGTAAAGCCCATCATGGCAAGGTAACGAATCATTCTTTTGGCAGAAGGAAGATTAAAAACTGCATTACGGGAGCATTCTGCCATTAAGCAAAGATCATCATGGGCGGGAGTTTCTTCATAATTGCCAATAGATTCCAATTTATTCGGAAGCATGGTGAGAAGGCGGAAAAACTCCGGAATTTTATGGAATTCCAAGGTTCCCTTATTTTTCTCAATGGTAAGTTTAGGGCCAATATTATTTTCTTTAACCTCAATGGGAAAGCCTTCTTGAGAGATTTTAAAGCGAAGATAGGGGAGAATCTCTTTAAGCGGCTTTTCCAATTTCTGGGGCAAATTTAAAAGATGAATTTCCATAGTTTAAACCCTCCTTTTTAATGGATTCATTCTAACATTTTTAATACAAAAAATCAATTATAACAAAAGCATATATCTGATTTTATAAAAATACTATCTTAAATTACAAAATACCTTTATAATTTAGGTAAGTTTAACTTGCTTTTTCTTTGAAAAAAGTTTAAAATTAATACATTATGTGAAAAAGGAAATAAAGCGTTGAAAAAAATTTTAGTTATTGGCGGCGGCCCTGCGGGTATGATGGCAGCGGAGGCTGCGGCGGAGCAGGGTGCTGATGTTATATTAATCGAACAAAACTCGATTCTTGGCCGAAAGCTATTGATCACCGGAAAAGGCCGATGCAATGTTACCAATTTTTGCGATGAAAATGAATTGATCAGCCAAGTGGTAACCAATCCCAAATTTTTATATTCTGCCTTTTCTTCCTTTAATGCCTATGATGCTTATGCTTATTTTGAAGAAGCGGGGCTGGCGCTGAAGATCGAGCGGGGGAACAGGGTTTTTCCGGAATCGGATCGGGCGGCAGATGTGCGCAATGCGCTTCAAAAGCGGTTGAAAGAGCGTGGCGTTGCAGTTGTTCAAGATAAAATTCTATCTATTTCTGCAGATCCCCTTTGCGCCAAAGGAGAAAAAAGATATTATGAATGCGATGCCATGATCATTGCAACCGGTGGGGTTTCATATCCTGCAACCGGATCCACCGGTGATGGCTATAAATTTGCAAAAATGATAGGGCATAAGGTTGCTCCGGCCACCCCTTCGCTGGTTCCTTTGATTGGCGAGAAAAACCTTTGCGCTTCTATGGCGGGGCTATCCTTAAAAAATGTGGAACTAACGATTAAAAAGCAAAAGGTAATTTACCAAGGATTTGGGGAAATGCTTTTCACCCACGAAGGAATTTCCGGTCCCTTGGTGCTTTCCGCTTCTTCTTATTTGAAAGAAAAAGATTTTCCCTGCACAGCGCTGATCGACCTTAAACCTGCTTTGGATGTTCAAACCCTTGATAAAAGAATTTGCAGGGATTTTGAAGAATATATTAATCGTGATTTTTCTAATGCATTGGATAAACTTTTGCCCAAAAAAATGATTCCGCAGATCATTTCAATGAGCGTTATTCCGACAGGTGTTAAGGTGCATCAGATCACCAGAGAGCAAAGGCTTAATTTGGTAAATATTATTAAAGCGTTTCCGATCAAACTATTTAATAAAAGCGGGTTCAATGAAGCGATCATAACTTCAGGAGGAATCGACATTCGCGAAGTCGACCCCCGAACAATGGAATCGAAGCTGATAAAAAATCTATATTTTGCCGGCGAGGTGCTTGATGTTGATGCCCTGACCGGTGGTTATAATTTGCAGATTGCTTATTCTACCGGTCGCTTGGCCGGCAGGAATGCAGCGAAGGAGGATTAAAATGAGTATTAATATTGCAATTGATGGTCCGAGCGGTGCAGGAAAGAGCACCCTTTCGAGAAAATTGGCAGAGAAACTGAAATTCATCTATGTGGATACCGGTGCTCTTTATCGCACCGTTGGTTTATATATGCTTCAAAACGGGATTGATCCCAAAGATGCAGTATCGGTTGAAGAAGCGCTTCCCGATGTTGGGGTTGAGATTCGCTTTATCAGCGGGGAGCAGCATGTTTTTTTGAATGGTGTTGATGTTTCTAAAGAGATCCGCATTCATGAAGTGAGTAATTATGCTTCTTTGGTCAGCGCCATTCCCGCAGTGCGTAAGTTTCTTTTTGAAACCCAGCAAAAAATGGCGGCAGAATATGATGTTATTATGGATGGGCGAGATATCGGAACCGTTGTGTTACCGAATGCTGATGTTAAAATCTTTTTAACAGCCTCCGCCGAAGTGCGCGCAGAGCGGCGATATAAAGAATTGCTGGAGAGAGGGCAAGAAGTATCCTATGATCAGGTTCTTGCAGATGTAAATGCCCGAGATGAGCAGGATACAAATAGACCTATTGCTCCCTTGAAGCCGGCAGAAGATGGTGTCATTGTTGATACTTCTGAATGCACTTTTGATGAATCTCTGGCGCTTCTTTATAAAACAGTTGTTGAAAGGCTTAATCGCTAATGAAGATTTCAGTTATTGAACATGCGGGATTTTGCTTTGGAGTATCCAGAGCAGTTGAATTGTTGGAAAAAGAAATATCGAAAAATCATTTTCCGCTTTATACGATCGGGCCCATTATTCATAATCCGCAAATCATCGCAGATATGGAAAAGAAAGGGGTTCAAATTGCTTCCGGTGTTGAAGAGATTCCAAAAGATGCCTACGCAGTAATTCGAGCGCATGGTATTCCAAAGGAAGATCTTGCGCTGCTTGAGGAGCGCGGTGTTGCTTTTGTGAATGCAACCTGCCCTTTTGTTGAAAAGATCCAAAAGATTGTGGCCGATGAGAATGAAAATGTGATTTTGATCGGTGGAAATCCTGACCATCCTGAAGTGCGCGGTATCAAAAGTTATGGAAATGAACGCACATTTGTGTTCAGAAACTGCGATGAACTTCAAAAAATCGGCAATTCGGTGAAAGAATTTTCGTCAAAATACATAGTAGTTGTATGGCAAACGACATTTAATTTAACCGAATTTGAAAAATGTTCAACTTTTTTGAAAAAAGAGTTTGAAAATTTGAAACTTTATGATACAATATGTAAAGCAACTCAAATCAGGCAGCAGGAAACCGCTGCTTTAGCCGCCCAATGCGATGCAATGATCATTGTTGGCGGAAAGGAGAGCTCTAATACTGCGAAGCTTCATTCTATTGCTTCGGCGGTATGTCCCTGCACGGTTTTAATCGAGCAGTCAAATGAGGTACCAATAAATTTATTATATAAAGAGAGGATTGGTATTGCAGGCGGGGCTTCCACCCCCGTTTGTATCATCGAGGAGGTAAAACGTATTATGTCGGAACAAAATGTCAACTTGGTCGAGGAAGAAATGACCTTTGAGCAGATGCTCGAGAATTCCTTAAAAGTAATCAATAATGGAGATAGGGTAAAGGGCATCGTTGTCGGATTCAACGCTTCTGAAGTCAATGTTGATCTTGGAACTAAATATTCCGGATTCATTACCAGAGATAATTTCTCTAATGATCCTAATGTAGATCTGACCACTGCTGTGGCTATCGGCGATGAAATCGAGTGCATTGCTTTGCGCGTGAATGATGTTGAGGGTACTGTTGCGCTTTCTAAAAAGAAGGTTGATGCTATGGCAGGCTTCGAGAAGCTTGAGCAGGCTTGCGAAGAAAAAGCAACTTTGACCGGTAAGGTTACTGAAGTAACCAATGGCGGTTTGACTGTTATGATCGAGGGCGTTCGCGTGTTCGTTCCCAAGTCTTTGTCCGGTAAGCCCCGCAACTTTGATTTTGATACCATGATGAATGAAGAGATCGAGCTGCAGATCACCGAGATCTCTACCATTCGCGGCCGTAAGAAAGTGATCGGCTCTATGCGTGCTCTTGAAAATGAAAAGCGCAAGGCTGCTCGCAAGGAATTTTGGGATAATGCTGCAGTTGGCAATCGCTATAATGGTATTGTTAAGTCCCTGACCACTTTTGGTGCATTTGTTGACCTTGGTGGTGTTGATGGTCTTTTGCATATCACCGAAATGTCTTGGAATAAGATTAAGCATCCCAGCGATGTGATGCAGGTTGGCGATATCGTTGATGTATACATTAAGGCTATTGATGAAGAAAAGAAGAAGATCTCCTTGGGCCATAAGAAAGCCGAGGATAATCCCTTTGTTCTCTTCACTAATCAGTTCAGCGTTGGTGATGTTACCACTGTTAAGATCATGAACCTGATGCCTTTTGGCGCCTTCGCTCGCATTATTGATGGTGTTGATGGCTTGATCCATATTTCCCAGATCAGCACTCGCCATATCAATAAGCCCGCTGATGTTCTCAATGTCGGCGATGAGGTTGAGGTTAAGATTGTTGATATCAACGAAGAAACCCAGAAGGTTGGCCTTTCCATTCGCGCTCTGCTGAATGAAGAGGAAGAGGCTGAAGCTGCTGCTCCCGTTGAAGTTGCTGCAGATGATGCTGCTCCTGCTGAGGAAGCCGCTGAATAATTTTTCAATTTCAAATGCAGCATGGATTTTCCATGCTGCATTTTTATTTTTTTATAGACAAGGTGCTAAAAATATGTTATAATTATTTGAAATAATTTGGAGCGAATATTTATGACAAAAACGAGTAATATCAATCATAACGAAGCGGAAAGAAAAGCCGCTTCTGCATATATAGCAGGTCTTATGGCTACCCGCGCTGCAAAACCCCTTGCTTGCGTTAGAACTTATGGCTGCCAGCAAAATGTGGCAGATAGTGAGCGCATCAAAGGGCAACTCCAAGAAATGGGCTATGGGTTCACTGATGATACAGCAAAGGCAGATTTAATTTTGTTTAATACCTGCGCTGTGCGAGAACATGCGGAGCTCAAAGTTTATGGAAATGTGGGCGCTTTGAAGCATCTTAAGGAGGCAAACCCCTCTCTGATGATTATTTTATGCGGATGCATGATGCAGCAGGAAAGTGTGCAGCAGCAAATTCGCAGGAAGTATAAGCATGTTGATATAGTATTTGGCCCCTCCATGATTGCTCAACTGCCTCAAATGATGGAGCAAGCTTTTAGAAAGAAGGAGAAGATCTTTACCCGCATGGAGCTTCCTTCCATTGCAGAAGATATTCCTGTTTATCGGGATGATTCTCATAAAGCATGGGTTTCGGTAATGACCGGTTGCAATAATTTCTGCACTTATTGCATTGTTCCTTATGTGCGCGGGAGAGAGCGCAGCCGCAGAAGCGCAGAAATTTTGAAAGAAATCCGCCGGTTGGTTTCTGAAGGATATCGCGATATTAATCTTTTGGGCCAAAATGTTAATTCTTATGGCAAAGATCTTGAAGGGGAGATGGATTTTGCGGATCTCCTTTGCGCTATCAATGAAATCGATGGGGATTTTTGGATTCGGTTCACAACCAGCCACCCAAAGGATTGCAGCAAAAAGCTTTTAGATGCCATGGCGCAATGCAGCAAGGTATGCAATCAGCTTCAGTTGCCCTTTCAATCGGGAAGCAATCGTATTCTTCGGGAGATGAACCGGAATTATACAGCGGAATCCTATTATGATTTGATTGCATATGCCCGCAAAGTTATGCCAAATGTTGTAATAACAAGCGACGTGATTGTTGGCTTTCCCGGGGAAACAGAAGAGGATTTTCAAGATACACTAAATCTTATCGAAAAGGTTCAATATGATAATCTTTATACCTTTTTGTATTCTCGCAGAAGCGGAACCAAGGCGGCGATTGCAGAAAATCAAATCGAAGAAAGCGTAAAAAAAGAGCGTTTTCAGCGCCTTTTAGCGCTTCAGCATCCAATCTGTCTTGAAAAGAATAAAGAGATGGAAGGGAAGGATTATCGGGTTTATGTGGAATCGATCAGCAAAAATGATCCTCTTATGCTTTCGGGAAAAACCGAAGGCGGGAAAACAGTTGATTTTAAAGGGGATGCATCATTGATCGGGCAATTTTGCACTATAACAGTTACCAAAGCAAAAACTTGGTCGCTGGACGGAAAAATAAAGGAGTAAGAAAGATGACTGAAATTATTGAGAAAACCAAAGAACTTGGCAAATTAATTCAAGAAAGCGAGCAGGTGAAGAACTTTCATCTTACCAAAGCCGCTTATGATAATGATGAGGAGATTCAACGCCTTATCCAAGAATTCAATCTGCATAAAATGTCGATGACCACTTTAACACAAGGGGATAATCAGGATCAAGAGCGGATCAAAGAAGTGGAAGAGCGAATTAAAGCTGTTTATGAGAAGATCATGGCAAGCGATAAGATGCAGCAATATCAGGCTGCAAGCAAAGCGGTGCAGGAACTTTTGAATCAGGTGAATGCAGTGATTGGCTATTATGTTACCGGTGAGGAGCCCAGTGATTGCACTCACGATTGCTCGACTTGCGGTGGTTGCCACTAATTTTGGCTTTAGAAAGCCATAGGGGAGGATAGGAAATGGCGAAACTTTCTCCGATGATGGAGCAATTTTTTGAAGTAAAGAGTCGCTATAAGGACTATATTTTGTTTTATCGTGTTGGTGATTTTTATGAAATGTTTTATGATGATGCCATTACTGCATCGCGAGAACTTCAGCTCACCTTAACCGGTAAGGATTGCGGAGCAGCAGAGCGAGCGCCCATGTGCGGAGTGCCCTTTCATAGCTATGAAAACTATGCTGCAAAATTGGTTGCTAAAGGCTATAAAGTTGGAATTTGTGAGCAAGTTGAGGATCCTAAGGAAGCCAAGGGGCTTGTTAAGCGCGATGTGATCAAGGTGATCACTCCGGGGACTGTTACCCAAACAAGCATGTTGGACGAGAGCAAAAATAATTATCTTGCTTGCATTATGCTTTCGAGAGAATATGCGGCGCTTTCCTTTGCGGATATTTCTACCGGCGATTTGGAGGTAACTCTTTTAAAGAGAAAAGACGATAAAAATATCCTCAATGAACTTACTCGCTTTAACCCAAGCGAGGTTTTGCTCAATGATATGGCTGCAGAAGATCGGCAGATTACCGGATATATTAAGGATCGCCTTGGCGCTTTGATTACAGGGATAGAAAAGATTGAAGATCTTCAGCCTGAAAAAGCAATTTTGCGGCATTTTAATGCAAATTCTATCGATGAATTAGGGCTTCCTGATCAAGAGGAAAGTTTGCATAGCCTTTATTATTTATTGGCTTATGTTTCTCAAACTCAAAAATGCGATATTTCCTATCTTGATAAATTAAAGGTTTTTCAGCCCGATCAATATATGGAACTTGATGCTTCCAGCAGAAGAAATCTGGAGTTGATGGAAACCATTCGTCGCGGAGATAAAAAGGGTTCTTTATTTCATGTTTTAAATCGCACCAAAACATCAGCGGGAGCGCGTCTTTTGCGCGCTATTATGGAAAGACCGCTTGTGAATATGAATGAAATTAATCGCAGATTATATGCGGTTGATGAAATGAAGCAATCGATGATTCATCGCGAAGACCTTCGCGAGCTTCTCGATAAAACTTATGATTTAGAGCGGTTGATGACTAAGGTAATGCTTGGCACCTGCAATGGGCGCGATCTTTATGCTCTTGGGCAAACCTTTGGCACCTTTCCTGCTATTAAGAGTGTTTTGCAAAACTTTAATGGTGCATTAATTAAAGAGGCGGCTCGAAATCTTTCTGATATGAATGATCTTCATCAGCTGATTGTTTCTGCGATTAGAGAAGATGCTCCGCTGACCATTCGGGAAGGCGGAATTATTTGCAAAGGCTATGATGCAGAGGTTGATGAATGCAGAGCTCTTACCGAAGATTCTACTCGCATTATGCGGGAGTGGGAAGCGGAAGAGCGAGAGCGAACCGGCATTAAATCCTTAAAGATCAGTTATAATAAGGTTTTTGGTTACTATATTGAGGTGACCAAAATGTATTATGACCTTGTACCCGAAAACTATATTCGTAAACAAACGCTTGTGAATTGCGAGCGTTTTATAACCGAGGAACTGAAGGCGCTGGAAACTAAAATTCTTTGTGCAAATCAGCGTTGCCAAAGTCGGGAATATCTGCTGTTCTGCCAGGTGCGGGAAACCGTTGGAAAACGATTTAAGGAAATTCAAAGAGCAGCAGGAGCTCTTGCCTTGCTTGATGTATTGGCCTCTTTTGCCCAAGTAGCGGAGCAAAACAATTATGTGATGCCTATTGTGGATGAAAGCGATGAAATCAAAATTGTTGATGGCCGGCATCCTGTGGTTGAAAGCTTGGTAAAAGATACTTTGTTTGTTCCGAATGATACCGAACTGAACCAATCGGAGCATCGATTGGCGCTGATTACCGGCCCCAATATGGCAGGTAAATCTACTTATATGCGTCAGGTCGCTGTTATCGTTTTGATGGCGCAGATTGGCTGTTTTGTGCCTGCAAAGAGCGCGCATATTGGCATTGTTGATAAAATCTTTACTCGTGTTGGGGCATCCGATGATCTTTCTTCCGGCCAATCTACCTTTATGGTTGAAATGTCGGAGGTGGCGCATATTTTGGATAATGCAACCGCCTCATCGCTTTTGATTTTTGATGAGATTGGTCGCGGAACTTCCACCTACGATGGAATGAGCATTGCCAGAGCGGTAATGGAATATGTGAATAATCCCGCAAAGATCGGCGCCAAAACTTTATTTGCCACCCATTATCATGAGCTTTGCGCGCTGGGAGATAACGGCAGCGGAATTGTGAACTATAATGTTGCTGTTAAAAAGAGGGGAGATGAAGTGATCTTCCTCAGAAAAATTGTGCAAGGTGGCGCAGATAAGAGCTATGGTATTGAAGTGGCGGCATTGGCCGGAGTGAATAGCGAAGTTGTGCGCAATGCAAAGAAGATTTTGAAAGAAATCGATCAAGGCCCTGTGGAGATGCCTAAGGTTTTGAAAGATGAAGCGCCGGTCGAGGAGCCGCAAATCAGCCTTGGCTATATGGAGCAGTGCGCAATCATTGATCGGCTGAAGAGCCTTGATGTTAATACTTTAAGCCCCATTGAAACCATGGGAATCCTTTATGAATTAAGTCAAAAAGCGAAGGAGTTATAAAATGCAGAAAATTCAGGTCTTAGACCAGGATATTGCAAATAAAATAGCAGCCGGCGAAGTGGTGGAGCGCCCCGGAAGCGTTATCAAGGAATTGGTAGAAAACGCTATTGATGCAGGGGCTTCCTCTATCCATGTTGAAATTCGCAACGGTGGTGTTACCTATATGCGCGTAACCGATGATGGGTGCGGTATGAATAGGGAGGATGCCCGTTGCTGCTTTTTGCGCCATGCAACCAGCAAGATCCAAAGAATCGAGGATCTTTATGCCATCGGAACCCTTGGTTTTCGCGGCGAAGCTTTGGCGGCAATTTCTGCTGTATCTCGGATTGAATTAGTAACTGCGCCAGAGCAACAAAGCGGAACAAGATTGATTTTGGAGGCGGGGAAAGAGCTTCTCTGCGAAGAAACAGGCTCTCCGGTTGGTACAACAATTATTGTAAGAGATCTTTTCTTTAATACCCCTGCGCGCATGAAATTTTTGAAATCCGATCGAAGTGAATCGGGGTATATTGCGGCTTTGATGGACCGCTTGGCCCTTTCTCATCCGGAAATTTCTTTCAAACTGATTCAAGATGGAAAAAATACTCTTTCAACCAATGGAAGCGGTAAACTTCTGGATGTTATCTACGCGTTATGGGGGAAGGAATTAACCAAAGGCATGCTGCAGGCCGATACCGAAGTGCAGCAGGTGCGTGTATATGGGTATGTTGGTGAACCCACCCTTACCAAACCCAATCGTAACTATCAGCTTTGTTATATTAATGGTCGCTTGGTACGGAGCCAAACTGTTTTTGCGGCCATCGATCAGGCCTATCGAAATGACCTTTTTCATGGGCGCCATGCAGTATGCATCATTAAAATTGAGCTTCCGCTTGGACTTGTAGATGTAAATGTGCATCCCAATAAGATGGAAGTTAAATTCTCTAATGAAAAACTGATTTTTGAAGCGGTATATTATGCAATTAAAAATGCGTTAAATAAGCAAACCCTTCTGAAAAACGCAACGCCGACTGCGCCTGCCAAAAAGCCGAGCGCTTCGGTTTTGAAAAACGAATCTATAAAAGATTCGTTTGGCGTTATTAAAACTCTTGAGCGCCCCGAACCATTAATGAAAGAAGAGCCGGTTCAAAATGATGCGAAACCGGAAAATCCGATTGAAAATAAGGGAAAACCTGAAGGGGTGCAGGGAAAAATTGAGCCATCAGATGATGATTATTTTGTTTCCTCGCCTAAAAAAACCGCTTTTACACTGACAAGGAATTATACTTTACACGAAGGCGTGCCTGCAGAACCGCTTCAAAAGCCGCAAAATGCTGATTTTGCTGCTCCCCAAGAGTTGGTTCAGGAAACATTGACTGAGATTAAAAAAGAGATCCCTTATCACTATATAGGCGAGGTTTTTAAAACCTATTTGCTGATTGAGAGCGGGGAATCTTTATATTTAGTTGATAAGCATGCGGCTCATGAGCGAATGATTTTTGAGCGCCTTTTGAGGGAAAAAGAACATCACAAAGCGGCTGTTCAAAGTTTTCTTGTGCCCGAAGAGTTATTGCTTTCTTCCGATGAGTTGGTTTATGCCGAGGAATGCGCTGCTGATTTTGAGGAAATGGGCTTTGAGTTCAGTGTGTTTGGCGAAAAGAAGGTTCTTTTGCGCAGCCGCCCTGTTTGCTTGACCGATGAGGGGGCCGCTGAAGCCTTTTATGAAATATTATCTGATTGGATGAAGGGCGGAAAGAAAAATTCCACTGATCGGGAAAATAGAGCATTGAAAACGATTGCATGCAAATCTGCAATTAAAGCCGGCAACCAAAATGATCCTGAAGAACTTCGTCGGCTTGTTATCAAATTAATTGAAGAGGACGAAGTGCATCAATGCCCCCATGGAAGGCCTGTTATGATCGCCTATGATAAAAAGACCATTGAAAAGGCATTCAAAAGGTTATAAGGGTGGGGACCATGCAGAAAATTATCGCAATTGTTGGCCCCACTGCTTCCGGAAAGACTGCCTTTTCCATTGCTCTTGCCAAGCGTTTTGGCGGCGAGGTTGTATCTGCAGATTCCATGCAGATTTATAAGGAGATGCAGATTGGCACCGCAAAACCGGATGCAAAAGAACGCAATGGTGTGCCTCATCATTTAATGAGCCATGTCGGCGTGGAGTCGACCTATAATGTTGCAGAATATGTTCAGGATGCGAAAGAGATTTTAGGTTCCTTAAAGGAAAGAGGCGTTGTTCCTATTTTATGCGGCGGAACCGGCCTTTATATTCAGCATCTTTTAGAGTCTACCGATTTTTTCGATATTCCCATTTTGGAAGAAGTACGCCTGCGTTTTCAAAAAATGGCGGAAGAGCGCGGAAAAGATCATCTTTTTGATCTGCTGCGGGAGCGCGATCCTGCCTTGGCAGAGCATTTGCATCCGAATGATTTGAAGCGGGTTATTCGCGGTCTGGAAGTATTTGAAGCAACCGGTCGCCCTCTTTCTGAATTTCAAAGAGAAAGCAAGCGCCAATCTCCCTACGAGGTTTTGTATTTTGGCCTGAATTATAAAGATCGAAATGTTCTATATGAGAGAATTGATCGCAGAGTTGATTTGATGATGGAAGCCGGCCTTTTGGAAGAGGTTCAAGAGCTTTTAAAAGGTCATGCGCTTTCTGCAACTGCGCGCGCCGCAATCGGATATAAGGAGCTTATTGATGCCATTGATGGAAAATATTCTATTGATGAAGCAGTTGATTTGATAAAGCAAAAAAGCCGAAATTATGCAAAGCGGCAATTATCTTGGTTTCGAAGAAACGCAGAGATTCATTGGTTCTATCCTGATGAAAGAGGTTTTGAGGAAATATTAAATGATGCCTGTGAAATGGCAGAAAAATTTTTGGAGGGAGATGCAAAATGAAAAGTAGCGGAATTGGTTTTATTCGCATTATTATCGGTGTATTATTAGCTGTTGCTGTTGTTATGATCGGATATCAACTTTATCGCTATAATTTTGTATCGATCAAAACCGAAGATGCTGTGATGGGAGATATGGAACGCACAGTTAATGGCGTTGGTATTTTTATTCGTGATGAAAAGCCGGTGAATAATGATGGCTATCATTATCTTGATGTTATTCGCCAAGAAGGGGAGCGTGTTTCCGCTAATGGCGTGATCGCTCGCGTTTATAATAGCGAGGAATCTGCAATGGTGCAAAAGGATATTCGAGCAGTTGAGCAGAAGATCAGCACCTATGAAGAAGTTCTGGCTCATAGCGGTTCTTATGAGAGCGCAGAAGAGGGAATTGTTCAAGAAATCAATAATAATATTTCTTCTATTGCCTCCTCTGCAAAAAAAGGCCATTCTCAAACTGCCTTTTCGGTTTCCGATGAATTGATCATCAATATTATGAAGCAAAAAATTGCTTCCGGCGATTTGGTGAGTTATGATTCTATTTTAGATGATCTTAAAGTAGAGCTTGCTGCGCTCAGATCCAAAAGTGAGGGAAGCGAAAAAACCTTAAAAAGTGAAAAAAGCGGTTATTTCTCCCTTCAAACAGATGGTCTTGAGGGAAAGATTAATGAGGAAACATTGTCCGCATTGGCCGTTGATAATTTTAAGGAAACACTCGATCTTTGCGAGGATGGTGAGGCCGACGAAGGCAATGTGGGAAAAATGGTGTATGGGAATTCTTGGACTGTTGCGATGAAAGTTGCCACCCAAGATGTTGATTCTTTGGAGATAAAAGATTCCGTATATATCAGAATTCCGAGCTACAGCGCTGATCGAATTAAATGCACAGTTGTTGATCTTCGAAAAGATGGGAAGGATACACTGCTTGTTCTTTCCTCTTCTGTAATCGACAGCAATATTTTAACATTGCGCCTTGAAGAGATTCAGTTGATCTTGGAAACCTATAGCGGAATCCGAGTTCGCCATAGCGCATTAAGAAAAGTTGATGGAGAAGATGGCGTTTTCGTAAAGGTAGGCTTATTGCTTCGCTATAAAAAAGTTGAAATTCTTTATAATGATGGGGAACATGCGATTATTAAATATGAAGCGGTAAACGAATCGGGGATTCGTGTGCACGATCAGGTGGTTTATAAGGGATCGCGCCTCTATGACGGAAAGGCGGTATCTTAATTATGTATCCTCATATTAAGAAAAATTTAGAAGAGATTTTTCAAAAGCTTGAAGGAAAAGAAACGCAGCTTATTGCTGTTAGCAAAACCCGCTCAACGGATGAAATCAATTATGCGATTGAATGCGGGGTGCGGCATATTGGCGAAAACCGCGTGCAAGAGCTTTTGGAAAAATATGATCGCCTTCAAAAGGATGAGTTGACAATTCATTTGATTGGCCGCCTTCAAACCAATAAGGTGAAATACATTATCGATAAAGTTGATCTTATTCATTCGGTGGATTCCATTCGCCTGGCTGCCGAAATTAATAAGAGGGCGGCTGCTATCGGGAAGATTCAAGATGTTTTATTGGAGGTTAATGTCGGCGAGGAAGAGTCCAAGGGCGGGTTTATGCCCTCCGATCTATATGAAGCGCTCAAAGATATTTCTTCCTATCCTTCCCTTCGAATTTGCGGTTTGATGGCTATTCCGCCTATTCAGCAGAAGGAGCATCAAAATTATGAATATTTTTTAAAATTGAAGCAAATGTTAGTTGACATAAGAGCAAAAAAGTTAGATAATGTTAGTATGGACATTCTGTCTATGGGAATGTCGGATGATTATGAAGATGCCATTCGGGCAGGGAGTAGCTTTATTCGTGTCGGGCGTGGCATTTTCGGACCGCGAAATTAATTTTGGAGGTTTAATGATATGGGAAAATGGGATAAGATTAAGGCTGCCATTGGTTTGCCTGATGATAGCGATATCATGGGGGATGATGAGCGCGATGAAGAAGAGGTTGTGCGCCCTGCTGAACCCGAAGCAGTGAAGAGCGAGCCTCGTCGCCCTGTTAATCGGCCTGTGGTATCAACTGCCAAAAACCAAGTAAATATGGTGATTATCAAATCCAGCGACTATAGCGATGCCCGCGCAGTTGCTGATCATGTTTTGGAAAATCGCGCTGTTTTGCTCAATCTTGAGAGTAGCACCAAAGAAATGGCGCAGAGAATCCTTGATTTCTTGAGCGGCGTTGTATATGCTCAAGGCGGCGATCTTCAGCGTGTTGCGCATAGCACCTATGCTGTTACTCCGCGGAACGTTGGTCTTCAAGGGGAACTGGGCGAAGATACCAGAGAAGAGGAATTTTAATTTGATCTTTAAAATCGCGATTTATCTTATTAGTCAGCTTATAAGCCTTTATGCATTGGTGATGCTGATCTATTGCCTGACAACTTGGTTTATTCGAGATCCGGCAAATCGTTTTGTGCGCTTTCTTGCATTTTTTACCGAACCCCCTTTAGAGCCGATTCGTCGATTATTGCGCAGGTTTTCTTATTTTGAAAATTCACCGGTGGATTTTTCGCCGCTGATTTTGTTTTTCTTGTTGCGAATTTTGATGAATCTTCTATCAAGGATCGGTTCCTTTTTATGAGCGAAAAGAATTATTTTGCCGGAAAAATCCATGATCTTATTCGCCGCCGAGAGCGGGGAGAGGGCATGGTCTTTTCCTCGTTTTTAACTGCTGAAGAGGCCGATGAAGCGGCGCGGATATGCAGGGCTGCCCGAGCCCCTTTTCATCTATATGGTGGATATAATGAGGCGGAGCGAAAGATGCTTGCCATATCTGATATGGATCAAGAAACGCTTCAATTTTGCTATCCCTTTTCCTTGATTTCTGTGGAGGCATATGAGCCGCAAGAGATTTCCAATCGAGATATTTTAGGTGCGCTGATGGCATCGGGGATTCGCAGAGATTGCCTTGGAGATATAATTGCCAGAGATGGCGTTTTGCTCTTTTTTGCAAGTGAGCAGATTGCGGATTACCTATTGGAAAATGTGGATTCAATCGGGCGCCAAGGGGTTGTTCTCAAAAGGCAAGAAGAAGGCTTTTTAATCCCGCCCCCTCATTTTGAAGAGCATCGTGATACAGTGGCTTCGTTGAGATTAGATGCCATTGTTGCTTCTTTTGCGCGGTGCTCCAGAGAGCAGGCATGCAAAATGATTGAGCTTGGCAATGTTTCTGTCAATCATATCCAAATGGATAAAAAAACCAAAGAGATTGCGGCCGGTGAGCGCATTGTTATTCGCGGCCGCGGAAAATGGATGATCGATGAGTGCGAAGGGCACTCGAAAAAGGGAAGAATTATAATTAAAGCGAGAAAATATATTTAGGAGGATTTGAAGATGCTGACACCGGATGTTATTCAAAAAAAAGAATTTGAGCAGAGTGTTCTTGGCGGCTACCGCAGAGATGAAGTGGATGCCTTTTTAGATGAGGTTGAAGCTGATTATCGCAAACTTTATGATGAAAATAAAGATTTGATCGAGAAGCTTAAGGCTTGTCTTTCTAAAATTGAAGATTATAAGAAGGATGAAGATTTCTTAAAGAGCGCCATTATTAATGCTCAACGATTGAATGAAACCACTTTGAAGGAAATTGAGCTTCGCGAAAAGGAAGTGGAGGTTTCTTGCAAAGAAAAGGCGGCCTCTATTATTTCTGAAGCAGAGGAGAAAGCTGCTGCAATTATGGAAAAGGCCGAAAAGGATTCTGCAGATGCTCTTGATGCAGCAAGGGAGCAATGTAAGGCTGAAATTGAGGAAGAGCAGAAAAAATGCGATCAAGAAGTGCTGAAAATCAGAGGCGCTGTTGAAGCAGAGCAGAAGCGGCTGGATTATCTTAAAAAGCAAGTTGCAGAATTTAAATCGACTATTTTGGATATTTATCGCGCACATGTTACTTCGATTTCTAAACTTCCTGATTTTTCCGAGCCTGTTGAAGAGGATGCTGAGCAACCAAAGGTTCAGGAAAAGGCCCCTGTGGTAGAGGCAGTTCCTGTTAAAGAAGAACCCAAGCCTGTTGAAAAAGTGGTTGCTGCTCCTGTTGAAGAAAAAAAGGTTGCGGAAGAGGTTCAAGAAAAGGATATAGCCGACGATAGCACTGTTGAATTTAAGATCGAAGAGAAGCAACCGAAGAAAAAGGAAGAAGAGCCTAAAAGTTCGAAGTTCGAAAACCTTAAATTTGGCGTTGATTATAATATCAACGATGATGATAATTAATGGGGGCCAAATTGAAGTTTTTTAAGAAAAATTTTTGGATTTTTTTGGTGCTGATTGCAGTTGCTTTGGATCAGATCTCCAAATATATTGTTGCCCATTTGCTCCCTTTTGAAGATACTTTTACAGTAATTCCCGGTTTTTTTAGCCTGACTCATACGCGCAATCCCGGTGCTGCTTTCGGCATTCTTGCCGGTCAAAGATGGATCTTTATGGTATTTACTTCTTTGATTATTTTGGCTGCGATTTTTGCGCTCCTATCCGGTAAAATTAAAAATATTTGGGGGATTGTTGCGCTCTCGATGGTTTTGGGCGGCGGAATCGGTAATATGATTGATCGCATCTTCATCGGCGAGGTAATCGATTTCTTTGCTTTTAATTTTTGGGGTTATGAATTTGCAGTTTTTAATGTAGCGGATATTTTTGTCTGTTGCGGAGTATTTATTTTGGCCTTTTATATTATTTTTACCCATGATTTTGATTCTCCTGAATCGGTGGAGGAGCAAAATGGAACGGTTTGAGCTGATTTCTGATGCATCGGGGATTCGCCTGGATTCTTTTATAGCTGCTCATTGCGAGCAGCTTTCGCGCTCTCGGATCGAGGCTTTGATTAAAGAAGGCGCAGTTCTTTTGAATGATAAAATCGTTCCAAAAAGTGCGAAGGTTTGCGAAGGGGATTGCATCTCCTTGGAGCTTCCGCCGTTGGAAGAGGCGGCTCCGCAACCGGTGCCTATGGATCTTGATATCATCTATGAAGATGATGACCTTTTAGTTATTAATAAGCCTAAAGGCCTTGTGGTGCATCCTGCACCCGGTCATTTGGAAGATACCCTTGTGAATGGCCTTTTGGCCCATTGCGGAGAAGGCTTATCGGGTATTAACGGAGAGAAGCGCCCCGGCATTGTTCATCGGATAGATAAAGATACCAGCGGGTTATTGGTTGTTGCAAAAAATGATGCGGCGCATAAAGGGTTATCCTCTCAATTCGAAACCCATTCCATTGATCGCCGCTATGAAACGATTGTTTTTGGAAAAATGCCTGCGGAGAAAGGAACTGTTGATGCCCCGATCGGCCGCGCCCAGAATGATCGCAAGAAAATGGCGGTTGGCGCGCGAAACGGGAAGCGCGCGGTTACCCACTATCATGTTCTTCGCCAATATGAGCGGTTTTGCCATGTGGCTTGCGAACTTGAAACCGGCAGAACCCATCAAATTCGGGTACATCTTTCCTCTATTGGTCATTTTGTGATCGGCGATGAGGTTTATGGGCGGAAAATCCCGAATTTGAATCTTGATTTTGAAGGGCAATGCCTTCATGCAAGGGTTTTGGGGTTTGATCATCCGATTACCGGCGAGCATCTTCGCTTTGAAAGCCCTTTGCCGGAATATTTTGAAAAACTCTTGACAAAACTGGATAGAATGGAGTAATATTTAATTACAATTTTAAACGGGGTGCTGAGTAAACTCGGCTGAGAGGATGAATGAATTCATCTAACCCATGAACCTGATGCGGGTAATGCCGACGTAGGAACTATATTTTGCCTTTTATTAGGCCCTGCGCTGACATACTGCGCAGGGTCTTTCTTTTTCGATAGGAGGTAAAAAAGATGAAGAAAGAACGCGTACATATGTTGGTTGAGAGCGCTATGCTGATAACGCTCGGAATTGCTTTGGAGCTTGGGAGTAAATTATTGATTCCTGAGATGCCGTTTGGAGGGCAGCTTACTTTAGCAAGCATGTTGCCATTGGTGCTGATCTCATATCGCTATGGAGTGCGGTGGGGACTTTTCTGCGGCGCTGCATACTCTATTTTGCAGATGGCGATCGGAACCAAAACGGTAATGGCGGCTTTTCAACCCGGTTATTTTGGCGATGAAAGAATGATTTTAAACGCTATGGTTATGGTGCTTTTAGATTATTTTTTGGCTTATTTGCTTTTGGGACTTGGCGGGATTTTTCGCAACCGGATCAAAAAGTCGGGGGTGGCTTTAATGTGCGGCAGCATTGTGGCGCTTTTGTGCCGCTATGCAGCGCATATCTTTTCCGGTTTTATTCTCTTTTCGGGATGGGCAGAATGGTTCTTTACCCAAGAGGGATTTCCTCTTTGGGGAAAAACATTGGTGGAAAATCTCGGCGACGGGATGCTTGGATTAACCTATAGTATTGTATATAACGGTATGTTTATGATCCCCGAAATTATTATCACAGCGATCGCGGCTATTCTTATTGCAAGAGTGCCGAAAATTGTGGTTAAAATGAATTGATTTTAGAAAAGAAACGATCAAAATGATCGTTTCTTTTTTTATATTTTACTTTACAAATAGGGTAATAATATATTATAATAATATAAAATAATGTCTACTGGGAGTGTGACGATTTATGGCTAAAATTGCTTATCGCAGAATTCTTTTGAAATTAAGCGGAGAAGCCCTTGCCGGAAAGAATAAAACCGGTGTGGATTTCGATTATGTCCTGAAGATTTGTTCGCATATTAAAGAGTGTGTGGATCTTGGGGTTCAGGTTGCCATCGTTGTTGGCGGCGGTAACTATTGGAGAGGCCGCAGTAATCAGCAGATGGATCGCACCAGAGCGGATTACATTGGGATGTTGGCAACCACTATGAACGCTCTTACCGTTCAAGATGCATTGATTCAGAATGGTCTTGATTGCCGCGTGATGAGCGCAATCGAGATGCGCCAGATTGCCGAGCCTTTTATTCGCAATCGTGCTATTTCGCATTTGGAAAAAGGCAGAGTGGTTATTTTTGCAAGCGGTACCGGTAATCCTTTCTTTTCTACCGATACTTGCGCCGCCCTTCGCGCCGCAGAAGTTAATGCTGATGTAATCTTTAAAGCAACAAATGTGGATGGTGTTTATACTGCTGATCCCAAGAAGGATCCTTCCGCAAAGAAATTGCACCATATTCGCTATATTGATGTTTTGAAAGATCAGCTTCAGGTAATGGATAGCGCGGCAGCAGCTCTTTGCAATGAAAATAATATTCCCATCTATGTCTTTGATATGTCGAATCCCGAAAATATTGTAGCGGCAGTTCAAGGCGATGATATTGGTACAACAATTGATAAAGGAGAATAAAACTATGGCAAACTACATTGAATTTGAAGAGAAGATGAAGAAAACAATCGTTGCGCTCAGCAATGATTATGCAGGCTTGCGCGCCGGTCGCGCAAATGCGGCGATTCTGGATCGGTTGCGTGTTGAATATTATGGCGCCTCCAGCAAAATCAACGAAGTGGCCGCGGTTACTGTTCCCGAACCTCGTATGCTCGTGATTCAGCCTTGGGATGTAACTGTTCTGAAAGAGATTGAAAAGGCAATTCTTGCTTCCGATATCGGAATTACTCCCACCACCGATGGTAAGGTGATTCGCCTTGCATTCCCTCAACCCACTGAGGAACGCAGAAGAGAACTTGCAAAAGACGCAAAAAAATATGGCGAGGATGCCAAGGTTGCCATCCGCAATATTCGCAGAGATGCTTTGGATAAATTTAAGAAGCAAGAAAAAGCTCATGAAATTACTGAAGATGAGCTCAAGGGCATTGAAACCGATATTCAGAAGCTGACCGATAAATATGTTGCAGAAATCGATAAGATGGTTAGCGAAAAAGAAAAAGAGATTATGGCAGTTTAATCACTGCAAAGGAGGCCTATTATGGGGTTATTTAAGAAAAAACAAATAAAAATCGATCCCGATCGGCTTCCAAAGCATGTGGGAATTATTATGGACGGCAACGGGCGCTGGGCGCAAAAACGCGGCCTGCCCCGCTATGCCGGCCATGTTGCAGGAGCGAAGGTATTTAAGACGATTGCCTATTACGCGCGAGACATTGGTTTGAAAAATCTTACGGTTTATGCTTTTTCTACTGAAAACTGGCAACGCCCCGAGGAAGAAGTATCAAGAATCATGAAGGTTTTGGAAGAATTTATCGATGACGCGCTGAATACCTTTGAAGAGGAGAAGGTTCGGATCCGTTTTCTTGGTGATCTATCTGTTTTTACCGGTATTTTGCGAGAAAAAATGGATCGTATAGTGGCATCAACTGCGCACTTCCCCGGCTTGACCTTGAATATTGCCATGAACTATGGCGGTCAGCACGAGATTGTGCATGGAGTGCGAAAAGCGGCGGAGTTATATAAAAGCGGAGCCCTTTCTCTGGAGGAGCTTACTCCGGAGCAATTTGGGAAGCTTTTATATTTTGATGATTGCGATTCAGTTGATTTGATTATTCGCCCCAGCGGCGAGCTTCGGCTTTCAAATTTTCTTCTTTGGCAGGCGGCCTATGCTGAATTTTGGTTTTCCGATATTCTTTGGCCCGATTTCAAGCCGGAGCATTTAGATCAAGCAATCATCGAATTTCAAAAACGCAACAGGAGGTTTGGGGGAGTATGATGAAAAATTTCATGCAAAGATTATGGACATCGCTGATTATTTTAGGGGTGTTTTTAGCTTTATTCCTGATTTCTGATTTTTCACCGTTCTTTGAAATCGCTGTTGCCATTTTGATTTGTCTTTGCATCTACGAAGCATTAACCTGTACCGGTTGCGCAACGCAAAAGAAGCTATTGATTCCATGCTTGGTCTATGGTGCAGTTGTTCCTCTTTCTTTTATTTTCAGAGATTTTCTCTTTCCGGGCAGAAGTCCCTATTATGGAGTGATTTTAGCTTCCTTTGTTTATCTTTTGGTATTATTTATCATGTTGATGGTTAATTTCGAAAATACCAAATTTTCAGATGCAACCATTGCTATGTTTATCACATTTGTGATCACCTGCTTCCTCACTAATATTATTTTTATCCGCAGGGTAGATGAGCATGGATTTTTCTATATGGTTCTCTGCATTGTTTGCGGCGCATGGTGCACCGATATCTTTGCCTATCTGGTTGGTATTCTGATCGGAAAGCATCGCCCGTTTCCTTTGATCAGCCCCAAAAAATCTATTGAAGGCTGTATCGGTGGAGCGCTTTGCTCCGTTGGAATTTATTTTTTGTTTTGCAAATTGTATCAAAATTTCACCGGAGTTGAGATGAATTGGATTTTGGTGCTTGTTTATAGCATTTGTTGCACCTTGATCGGCCAGATCGGGGATCTATCTTTTTCTTATATTAAGCGCTCCTATGGCATTAAGGATTTCGGCAAAGTTTTGCCCGGTCATGGCGGCTTTTTGGATCGGCTTGATAGCTTGATCTTTATTGCGCCGATGTTCTATGCGCTTATCAATACTGAAAGTTTTATCGGGTGAATGAAATGAAAAAAATTTCAATTCTCGGTTCAACAGGATCAATCGGTACCCAGACCCTTGCAGTTTGCAGGGATCTGGGCCTTTCCGTCGCTGCAGTTTCTGCGGCGCGTAATATCGATCTGTTGGAAGAGCAAATTCGCGAGTTTAATATTCCTTTGGCCAGTGTATACGATGAAGGGCAAGCGGAAAAACTGAAAGAAAGGCTCTGCGATATTCCTTGCACCGTTTTGAGCGGAAATGATGGAAATTGCAGGGTTGCCGAAGCAGAAGAGGCCTCCATTGTTGTAACCGCAATGATGGGAATGATTGGCCTTCGCCCAACTTTAGCGGCAATCGAAGCAGGGAAGGATATTGCTCTTGCCAATAAGGAAACCCTTGTTTGCGCCGGTCAAATTGTTATGCAACGTGCGCGGGAAAAGGGAGTGCGTATCCTTCCCGTGGATAGCGAGCACAGCGCTATTTTTCAAGCGTTGCAAGGCAAAGCGGATAATAAAATCAAAAAGATTTTGCTTACAGCTTCGGGTGGCCCCTTTTTTGGCAAAACCACCGAAGATCTTGAGGGGGTAACGGCTTCTGATGCCCTTAAGCATCCAAATTGGAGCATGGGCTCAAAAATAACCATTGATAGCGCAACTCTAATGAATAAGGGCCTTGAATGGATGGAGGCGAAATGGCTTTTTGATATTAGCGATGAGCAAATTGAAATTTTGGTTCATCGAGAAAGCATTGTCCATTCGGCGGTTGAATTCGAAGATGATTCTATTCTTGCTCAAATGGGGGTTCCCTCCATGTATTTGCCGATCAAATACGCGCTGACTTATCCTGATCGGGTGCCCAGCGGCAATTTTAATCTTTCGCTTATTGGAAAAACCTTGCATTTTGAGCACCCGGATGAAGATACATTTCGTTGCTTAAAACTTGCGAAAGAGGCCAGCCGTGCAGGAGGGCTTTATCCCACTGTTCTTAATGGCGCAAATGAGCAGGCAGTTGCTTTATTCCTTCAGGAGAGGATTCCGTTTTTATCTATTGCTAAATTGGTTGAAAAATCGCTTGAAGCAACCCCTGCAGGGAAGGGTTTGCTGCTTGATGAAGTGATTCGCGCTGATGAGATGGCGCGAGAAAATGTTTTATCTATTTTTGAAAAGGGCAATTTTTAATGCAAACTGTTTTTAATATCATTATAACGATATTTGTTTTTGGATTGTTGATTTTATCTCATGAAGCAGGCCATTTCTTTACTGCATTATGGGCCAAAATTAAAATTCACGAATTTTCTATTGGGATGGGGCCGGCAATTTATAAGCGCCAAGGCAAACGCTGCTTATTTGCAATTCGCGCATTCCCGATCGGAGGATATGTGCAAATGGAAGGGGAGGATGGAGAAAGCGATGATGAAAACGCTTTTTCCAAAAAGCCTCGTTGGAAGCGTTTTTTGGTTCTTGTGATGGGCGCAGCAATGAATATTCTTATGGGCTTTTTGCTGATCTGCTGCGTTAATGCTGCAACCTCTCTCTATCCAACAACTGTTGTGGCGGAGTTTAATGAGAATGCGGTATCGATAGAATCGGGCCTTCAAGAAGGAGATAAGATCATTTCGATTGATGATTATCGCATCTTTTCCTATATGGATATCTCCTATGCTTTATCCAAAGATAGCAAGGCAGAGGATTTTGATCTTTTGGTAGAGCGAAAAGGGAAAAGAGTAACTCTTGAAAATGTTGAATTTCCAATTATTGAAGATGAAACCTATGGATCTTTTCATGATACAGATTTTAAAGTTTATGGCGAAAAAAGATCAATAGGCTCTGTTTTTCGATATTCTTTTGGCTATACCATTTCGGTTTGCAGGTCTATTTATTCCTTTATTGGAACAATTTTTACCGGTGGCGCTGATTTTAGTCAGGTTACCGGACCGGTGGGCACCGCTTCGGCTATCGGCCAAAGCGCTACCGTTGGCTTGAATTCGCTTTTATTGATGATCGCCATGATCTCGATTAATTTGGGTGTTATGAATTTGCTTCCGTTTCCGGCATTGGATGGGGGAAGGATTCTTTTGCTCTTGATTGAAGCCATTCGGCGGAAGCCTTTAAATCCGAAGGTTGAAACCGTTTTGAATGGTGTGGGCCTGATTTTGTTGATGGGCCTGATGCTGGTGGTTACTTTTAAGGATATAATAGGGCTATTTTAGGAGGATAATTTGTGAGTAGAAAAGTCAAGGTGGGCAATTTAATACTCGGCGGAGACCAAATCTATATTCAGTCGATGCTCTCCACTGCAGCAGGGGATCATGGGGCGGCAATCGCTCAAGCAAAGGCCCTTGAAGCGGCCGGATGCCATATTTTGCGGTTGAGTATACCTGATATGGAATCAGTTGAAACCATTCGCCTTTTGAAAAGGGAGGTTTCCATGCCCATTGTTGCTGATATTCATTTTGATTATCGCCTTGCTTTGGCTTCTGTTGAGGCGGGAGTTGATAAAATTCGCATAAATCCCGGCAATATTGGTTCAGATGAAAAAGTTGAGGCTGTTGTTATGGCCTGCAAGGAAAAGAAAATTCCGATCCGAATCGGCGTTAACGGCGGTTCTTTGGAAAAAGAGCTTCTTGAGCAGTATGGTTCTCCCACCCCTGAAGCTTTGGTTGAAAGCGCCATGCGCCATGTTCGTTTATTGGAAAAATTCGATTTTCATGATATTGTAATTTCCATTAAGAGCTCTAATGTTAAAAATATGATTTCGGCTTATCGTATTTTAGCGCAAAAATGCGATTATCCTCTTCATCTCGGTGTTACTGAAGCGGGAACGCGCGAGATGGGAATTGTGAAAAACGCTATCGGGATCGGCGCTCTTCTTGCCGATGGAATCGGCGCCACTTTGCGCGTTTCTTTAACGGCAGATCCTGTTGATGAAATTGATGCGGGTTTTCGGATTTTGCGAGCGCTCGATTTGGATAAAGGGGCATGCCAGCTTGTTTCTTGCCCCACCTGCGGGCGTACAAAAATTCCGGTGATTGAAATTGCAGAAAAGGTTGAAAAAGCCCTTCAGCTAAATCGCTCGGGATTGAAGGTCGCTGTGATGGGGTGTGCAGTTAATGGCCCCGGAGAAGCAAGAGAGGCTGATGTTGGTATCGCAGGCGGCGATGGTGAAGGCCTGATTTTTAAAAAGGGGAAAATTATCAAAAAGGTGCCCCAAGAGCAATTATTTGATGAACTTATGAAAGAAATTGCCGCGATGGCAAAGGAAGAATAAAATGGTTAGTAAAGATTTTTTATCTTTTTTCAGGCGTTGTAGTTTTTCAGAAGAAGAGCGCGAGGTTTTGAAAGATGCGGTGGCAATAAAGGTGGAGGCCAGCCAAGAGCATCGTTTAATTAAAGCGCAGGTTTCTTTTAAGAGCTATTTGCCGTATAAATTTATTGAAAAAATTGAAACGCGGATCATTGAGGCTTATCAGCTTCATGCCGCAGAGATCACTCCTCTTTTTCCTGAGGTTGAATTTTCGGCGGAAATGTGGAGCGATATTATTGATGCCGCCAAGCGCAGATGCAGCGGTGTTAATGGTTTTTTAAATGATTCAGAGGTTGAACTCGCTGATCATAAGGTTATCATTCATCTTCGTTATGGCGGATTGGATATTATGGAGGCTCTGAAAATTCCTGAAATCCTGCGCCAGATCTTTGGAAATTGGTTTGCAAAGTCTTTGGAGGTTTCCTTTGCCGGCTCTACTCAAGTTGATCAAAGCAATCTTCAGGAAATTCCGGAGCCTAAATTCGAAGAGCTTCCTCCGCCGCCTCCCAAAGAGGAGTTTGTGCAAAAAGAGCCGCCCAAAAGAGAATGGAAGCGGCCTGCACCGGTTGTAACCGAAATGCCAAAGATTCCTTTTAAGCTGACTGACAATGTGATTTACGGGAATCATGTGGCCCGTAATTTTTATTCCCTTGATAAAGTTGCGCAGGTAACGGGAAATGTTTCTGTTATGGGAAATATCTTTAAGTGCGAAAGCAAACCCACTTGGGATATGAAAAATGTTCGTTTTACGGTTTACATAACTGACTATACGAGCTCCATTATTTTGAAATTCATGGTTCCCCAAGAGAAGGCAGATGACCTTTCCGGTCAATTAAAGCCCGGAAAAGCGATTGGCGCCTCCGGTCAGCCCATGTATGATAAATATGAGCAAGATAATGTGATCAATGTTAAGTGTATCTTTGAAGCAAAATATTTGGTTCGTCAGGATTTTGCGGAAGAGAAGCGGGTTGAGCTTCATCTTCACACGAATATGTCGTCGATGGACGCAGTCAGCACCATTGAAGACTATGTGAAAAGAGCGGCCTATTGGGGCCATGATGCGATTGCCATAACCGACCATGGGAATCTTCAAAATTATCCTGCTGCGTGTGCCGCTGCAAAAGATTACAAGTTGAAGATGATCTATGGCGTTGAGGGCTATTTGGTTGATGATACAATTCCCGGTTTTAATCCTACAGAAACCTATCGGCAGAAGAATACTCCGCGATATCATATTATTCTTTTGGTTAAAAATATGGTTGGGCTCCGCAATCTTTATGAGTTGATCACCCTTTCCAGCATTAAGCATTTTTTCCGTAGACCGCTGATGTATCGCTCGGAAATCGAGCGTTTGCGCGAAGGGCTGATTATTGGCAGCGCTTGCGAGGCAGGGGAGTTATTCCGTTCTGTTGTGGCGGGGGCTCCTGAAGAAGAGCAATTAAAGATTGCGTCCTTTTATGATTATTTAGAAATCCAACCGCTTGGCAATAATGAATATATGATCCGCAACGGTACAGCAAAAGATGAAGAAGATCTGATTGGATATAATAAGCAGATCATTCATCTTGGTGAAGAGCTTGGGAAACCTGTTGTTGCAACTTGCGACGCTCATTTTCTTGATGCAAAAGATGAAGTGTTCCGCAGAATTTTGATGGCGGGAAATGGGTTCGCAGATGCAGATCATCAGCCCCCTCTTTATTTCCGCACTACAGAAGAAATGCTGAAGGAATTTGACTATTTGCCCGAAAACCAAGCCTATGAAATCGTTGTTGAGAATACGCGCAAGATTGCAGCTCAAGTTGAGGAATTGATCCCGATTCCTGTTGGAATGCGTGCTCCCGAAATGGAAGGGGCTGAAGAAGAGCTTCGAAGCATTTCTTGGGAAACTGCTCATCGCATTTATGGAGACCCTTTGCCTGAAATTGTTGAAAAACGCTTGGCTCGCGAGCTTGATTCCATTATTGGTAATGGGTATGCAGTAATGTATATGATCTCCCAAAAGCTTGTTAAAAAATCCAATGAGGCGGGGTATTCCGTTGGCTCTCGTGGATCGGTTGGTTCCTCTTTTGCAGCAACCATGGTGGGTATCTCTGAAGTAAATCCTTTGGCTCCCCACTATGTTTGCCCTAAATGTAAGCATAGTGAGTTCTTTGAGGATGGTTCGGTTGGCTCCGGTTTCGACTTGCCCGATAAGAATTGCCCCGAATGCGGCGCCTTAATGAAAACAGATGGGCATGATATTCCTTTTGAAACCTTCCTTGGTTTTAAAGGCGATAAGGTGCCGGATATCGACTTGAACTTCTCCGGTGAATATCAAACAACCGCGCACAAATATGTAGAAGAACTCTTTGGTGAGGGCTATGTATTTAAAGCGGGAACCATTGGCACTTTAGCTGATAAAACTGCTTATGGATATGTTAAGAAATATCTTGAAGGCAAAGGCATGATGCTGAATAAAGCGGAGGAGCAGCGCTGGGTTGACGGATGCGTTGGCATTAAACGCACAACCGGTCAGCATCCGGCGGGCATGGTTGTTATTCCGAAAAAATATAGTGTTTATGATTTTTGCCCCATTCAGCACCCTGCTGATGACCAAGCCTCCGATATTTTAACAACTCATTTTGATTTCCATTCTCTTCATGATACTATCTTAAAGCTTGATATTCTGGGCCACGATGTGCCCACTCTTCTGAAGCATCTTGAGGATTTAACTCCGCTGAAGTTTGAAGATATTCCTATGAATGATCCTGAAGTTTATAGTCTTCTTACAAGTCCGGCGGCATTGAAAGTTTCTCCGGAAGAGATCGATTGCGAAACCGGAACCTTAGCGCTTCCTGAGATGGGAACAAAATTTGTTCGTCAGATGCTGATGGAAGCGAAACCGAAAAACTTTTCTGAGCTTTTGCAGATTTCCGGCCTTTCCCATGGCACCGATGTTTGGATCGGGAATGCGCAGGATTTGATTCGCGAGGGGAAATGCGAGATCAAAGACGTTATCGGAACGCGCGATAATATCATGGTTTATTTGATCCATAAAGGGCTGGAACCGAGCATGGCCTTCAAAATCATGGAGATTGTGCGTAAAGGGAAGGCGAAAAAGCAGCTTACAGATGAGATGATCGAGGCCATGAAGACCCATGATCTTCCCGATTGGTATTTGGATAGCTGCCTGAAGATCAAATATATGTTCCCCAAGGCCCATGCTGCAGCATATGTTATGGGCGCTATGCGCCTTGGCTACTATAAAATTCATTATCCCACCGAATTTTATTGCGCCACCTTTACTGTGCGCCCTGAAGGCTTTAATGCAGTAGATGTTGCAAAGGGGATTGACCATGTTCGCTCTGTAATTCGTAATTTGGAAAATCTCGGAAAAGCCAAAACAGCGAAGGATGATGAAACAATCAATACCTATCAAGTAGTTGTGGAAGCTATGGCGCGCGGTATTAAATTTTTGCCTGTTGATCTTTTCAAATCTCAAGCAAAATCTTTTACCATTGAAGAAGAAGGAATTCGAATGCCCTTCAGCGTTTTAAGCGGTGTTGGCGAAAATGCGGCAATCAACATTGTGAAAGCGCGAGATGAAGGAGATATCCTTTCTCAAGAAGAATTTCGCGTTCGCGCGGGGATCTCGACAACCGTTCAGGAACTTTTGAATCAAGAGGGCGTTTTTGGTGATATCCCCGTTAGCGCTCAAATCAGCTTTTTTTAATGAAATGAGGATATTATGGATATTTTAGATTTTCTGAATAAAAATAAAATTTCCTATCGCACCGATCTTTCTCTTGCCGATCTTTCCTCTTTTAAAATAGGAGGAAAGGCGGATCTTGTGATTTATCCGAAGGATGAAGAGCAAGCATCTTCTCTTATTCGCTTTGCAAAAGAAAAAGGGGAGCGGTTGATTTTTCTCGGTAATGGCTCTAATCTTCTTTGCAGCGATCTTGGCTGCAGGGAATGGATTTTAAAAACAGAGAAGATGGATACCCTTACATTGGATGAAGAGGGCGTTTTAACAGTTGGTGCCGGTGTGCGCCTTGTGAAGGCATCTTCCTATGCTTCTAAAAAAGGATGGGGCGGAATGGAATTTGCCTATGGTATTCCCGGTAGCATTGGCGGGGCTGTATTCATGAACGCAGGCGCTTATAATGGCTCGATGGATCAGATTGTTGTTGAAACCCGCTATATCGATGAGGCCGGCAATCTTCATTCCTTGCTTGGGGATTCTCATGATTTTGGGTATCGCAAAAGTTTTTTCAGCGCTCATTCCGAATATCTTATTACTTCTACAAAGCTTCAGCTTCATAAAGGAAATGCAGAAGAAATTCTTGCAACCATTGATGATCTTCAAAAGCGCAGAAAAGAAAAGCAACCCTTGGAATATCCCAGCGCCGGCAGCACTTTTAAGCGCCCTGAAGGATATTTTGCAGGAAAGCTTATTCAAGATGCGGGGCTTCGCGGTTATTCGATCGGTGGTGCGCAGGTTAGCGAAAAGCATTGCGGCTTTATTATCAATAAAGGCGGGGCAACTTGCGCAGATGTTAAGGCGCTGATTGCCCATGTGCAAAAGGTTGTAAAAGAGCAATTTGGCGTTGAATTAGAGTGTGAGGTGAAGGAGTTTGGATCGAAATAATTTGCCCGATATCATTATTATAACCGGCATGAGCGGTGCAGGAAAATCACGAGCGATCGAAGTATTTGAAGATATGGGCTATAATTGTGCTGATAATATTCCGCCATCTTTGATCACGCGCTTTATCGAGATCTGCAGAGGCCCCGGCGCTAATTTTAGTCGTCTTTGCATTGTTGTGGATTGCAGAATCGGTGAATTATTTGATAGCCTATATAGCGAGCTTCATTCTTTAAAAATGGCCGGAATCTCTTATCGGTTGCTTTTTTTAGATGCATCTGATGAAGTTTTGAAGCGCCGTTATAAAGAAACTCGCCGGCGGCATCCTTTGGAAAATCTTGCGGGCGGAAATGTTTCTGCAGCCATTGAGGCGGAGCGCAAGATTTTGCAAAGAGCAAAAGAAGAAGCCGATATTGTGATTGATACTTCTTTGTCTACGGTTAAAACTTTACGCGAGTTGATTTCGGATAAGTTTAGTAAAACAAATCATAATATGTCGGTAACGGTTATGTCCTTTGGCTTTAAATATGGCCCGCAAACCGATGCGGACATGCTGTTTGATGTGCGTTGCCTGCCAAATCCCTATTATTTGCCTGATCTTCGGCCGCAAACAGGAATGGATGCGGCGGTTTATGATTATGTATTCAGCTTCCAAAGTTCTTGCGAAATGTTTGATAAAATCCATGATCTTGTGGATTATTCTTTGCCGCTTTATTCTTCGGAAGGCAGAAGTAATATTACGATTGCATTCGGTTGTACCGGCGGGCAGCATCGTAGCGTATCTTTTGCGCGGCGGCTCGGCGGAGTGATTGAAAAACTTGGATATAATGTTACTGTGATTCATCGCGATTTTGAAAAATAAGAAAGGAGGGCCGGAATGTCTTTCAGCTTTGAAGTTAAAGAAGAAATTTGTAAAATTGAAGAAAAAGATGCATCCTGCCGCTTGGCAGAATTTTACGGCATGATTCTTTTTGGGCAAACTGTTGAGCCCGATTTTTTGAAAATTGCTACTGAAAATGTTTTGGTAATTAATCGTCTTCATAGCCATTGCGCAGAAATTCCGGGCACTTTCTTTAAGATCGAAGAAACAATGAATTCCTACATAGCAAAAATGAAAGATCTTTCTCTTCGAAAGCTTTACGATGCGTTTCAAATGGTCGATGCACCTCTTGAAATAAATCGGAAATTTTTGCAAAATAAAGCCGAGTTTTCTGCCTTTTTGCGAGGCGCAATTCTCAGCGGCGGCTATTTTAGCGCTCCTCAAAGCGGATATCATTTTGAGCTTGTTACCCCTTATTATTCTTTGGCGAAATCTACCCTTGCGGTATTTAATGAATATCAAATACCTTGCAAAATGGTAGTTCGCCGCTCCAATTATGTTGTTTATTTAAAAGATAGCCAGCAAATTTATAATCTTCTTTATCGATCCGGTGCGCGCGCTTGCGCCTTCGATTTGATGAATATTAAGATTGAAAAAGAAACCAATAACAATAATAATCGCATGGATAATTGCGCCGCCTATAATATGGATAAAACATTGAATAAGGCGGTTGAGCAGATTCAAGCGATCGAACGGATTGAAAAGTCCATCGGCTTTGAATCTCTTGCCGCCGACCTTCAATTTGTTGCAAGGCTGCGCAAAGATAATCCAACGGATAGTTTGACTGTTCTGGTTGAAAAATCTGAAGGGAAATTCAGCAAACCAAGTATCAGCAGAAAGCTAAATAAAATTATTGAAATTGCAAAAAATATAAAGGATATATCATGATCGATTTTGTTCACCTACATTTGCATACAGAATATAGCCTGCTTGATGGCGCTTGCCGAATTCGGGAAGCAGTTGAAAAAGCCAAGGCTTTGGGTCAGCGCGCCCTTGCGGTTACTGATCATGGTGTAATGTATGGTGTGGTCGATTTTTATAAAGCCTGTAAGGAAGCGGGAATCAAGCCTATTATCGGTTGCGAGATATATATGGCGCCTCGTGGCAGGGCTGATAAACAATATGATCTTGATAACCGCTATTCTCATTTGATCCTTTTGGCCAAGGATCAGGTGGGCTATCATAATTTGATTAAAATCGTATCTAAAGGTTTTACAGAAGGGTTTTATTATAAGCCAAGAGCGGATTTTGAACTGTTGGAAAAATATCATGAAGGCTTAATATGCCTTTCGGGATGTATTGGCGGCTCTGTTCAGCAAAAATTATTGCATCAAAGCTATGAAGCCGCAAAGGCTGAAGCGCTTCGCTATCGCGGTATTTTTGGCGATGATTATTATTTGGAGCTTCAAAATCATGGCTATCGTGAAGACGCTGTGATTTTATCCGGTCTTGCAAGAATTCATGATGAAACCGGAATCCCTATGGTTGCAACCAACGATGCCCATTATCTTACTAAAGAGGATGCCTATACCCAGAAGGTTTTAATGTGTATCCAAATGAATAAAACTTTAGAGGATGAAGATGCCCCCGGCTTTGAAACCGATGAATTTTACCTTAAAAGCGGGGATGAAATGGCTCAACTATTTAAGGATTATGAAGGGGCGATCGAGAATACGGTTCGCATTGCCGATGCCTGCAACTATGATTTTGAGTTCGGGCAATTTCATCTCCCTAAATTTTCTTTGCCGGAAGGGGAAAGCGATAGTTTTTCCTATTTGAATAAACTGTGCCGAAAAGGGCTTGCAAAGCGCTATAGCCAAATTACACCTGTTCTTGAAGACAGAATGGAATATGAGCTCTCCACCATTCGGGATATGGGCTATGTTGATTATTTTTTGATTGTTGGCGATTTTATTGCTTATGCGAAAAATAATGATATTCCCGTTGGCCCCGGTAGAGGAAGCGCTGCCGGATCAATTGTTGCCTATTGCTTGGGGATCACCGATATTGATCCCATTGAATATGATCTTCTCTTTGAGCGCTTTTTGAATCCGGAGCGTGTAACAATGCCGGATATTGATATTGATTTCTGCTATGAAAAACGAAGCAAAGTTATTGATTATGTAATTCAAAAATATGGGGAAGATAATGTTGCGCAGATTGTAACCTTTGGTACTATGGCCGCAAAGCAAGCGGTTCGCGATGTTGGCCGCGCAATGGGGATTTCTTATGCGCAGGTGGATGCAGTTGCCAAGATGATTCCGTTCCGCCTGGGTATTACCTTGCAAGATGCTATTGATGATGTGCCTGCATTAAAGGAACTTTTCGAAACAAATCAAACCGTGCAGCGGCTTTTGAAGCAGGCTTTGCGCTTGGAAGGGTTTCCGCGGCATAATTCCACCCACGCGGCAGGAGTTGTAATCACAGAGCATCAGGTGAGCAATTTCGTTCCGATTTCTTTAAACGGGAATTCCTATGTAACTCAATTTCCGATGACCACTCTGGAAGAGCTTGGTCTTCTTAAAATGGACTTTTTAGGGCTGCGAAATCTAACGATTATTCGCGATACCGAAGAGTTGATCCGCAAGGAAGATCCTTCTTTTAAAATTTCAGATATTCCGATGGACGATAGTGCCACCTTTAAAACCCTTTCAGGAGGGAATACCATTGGCATTTTCCAAATGGAAAGCGCAGGGATGCGGCAGGTGCTCACTCGCTTGAAACCAACCGAATTTGAAGATATTATAGCGGTAATTTCCTTGTATCGTCCCGGACCGATGGATTCAATTCCTGCTTATATTGATAATAAGAAAAATCCTGAAAAAGTGCGTTATTTAACTCCTGAATTAGAGCCTATTTTAAAGGTAACTTATGGGTGCATTGTTTATCAGGAGCAAGTGATGCAGATTGTGCGCAATCTTGCGGGATATTCATATGCCAGAGCCGATCTTGTGCGCCGCGCGATGAGCAAAAAGAAAAGCGATGTGATGGAGCGTGAACGCGAAATTTTCTTGCGGGGCGAAATGGATGCTGATGGCAATATAATTGTACCCGGTGCATTGCGCAATGGGATCAGCGAAAAGGCGGCAAATCAGATTTTCGACCAGATGATCGATTTTGCCAAGTATGCTTTTAATAAATCCCATGCAACCTGCTATGCAAAGGTTGCCTATCAAACAGCCTATCTCAAAACCCATTATCCCAATGCCTATTTAGCGGCGCTTCTGACCAGTGTTATTGGAAACACTGATAAGACCGCTGAGTATATTGAGGAATGCAGGCGATTAAATATTAATGTTTTGCCGCCTCATATCAATAAAAGCTCTGCTGTTTTTACCGCTACCAAGCATGGCATTGTTTTTGGCTTGCTTGCCATCAAAAATGTTGGACTCAAAATGGTGGAGGATATTGTTGGGGAGCGCGAGAAAAATGGGGAATATAAGGATTTTGTTGATTTTGCAAACAGAGTTTGCGGGCTTGATATAAATAGCCGCGCATTGGATAGCATGATCAAAAGCGGTGTCTTTGATTGCTTTAAATTTTCAAGGCGTCATCTCTCTATGGTTCATGTTCCGTTATTTGATTGCCTTGCAGCTGAAAAAAATAGCCAAATTGAAGGGCAAATCGGGCTTTTTTCCATGCTGAATGAATCGCCCGATTTGGGCATGAGCTTTTTTGAAGAGGCAAAACCCGAATTTGATAAAATCGAAAAACTTGCCTTTGAAAAAGAAATGCTTGGTATTCATCTTACCGATAATCCTTTTGAGCCATATCTTCATATTTATAAAAGAAAAGATATAACACCGCTTTCGGCAGTTTTAGCCGATCAGATTGATGATGGAGCGGAAATTTGGGTGTTTGTGCAGCTTGATGGTTTCAGATCGGTAAAAACTAAAAACGGTGCCGAGATGGGATATTTATCCTTCTCTGATATGGGGGGTAATATCGAAGGGATTTTGTTCCCCAAAAATTATGCAAAAATACGCTCGGTTTTGGTTAAGGGTTCGTTTATCTTTGCACGGGGAAGAATTCAAAAAGATGAGAATAGGGGAACTAAATTGCTTGTTGAAGAGGTTCGCTATCCCACAAATAAAGAGCTCGAAGCCAAAACAAAGCGCCTATATCTGAAGCTTCCGAGCAAGGAAAGCAGCGCGATGAAAGCGGTTCTTGATATTCTTCAAAAATATCCCGGTGAGCATGAATGCATCTTCTATTTTGAAGATACTAAAAAAAGTTTTTCTACTCTGAATAGATTTGGAGTTGCTTTAGAGGATGATCTGCTGAATGAATTATGCAATTTTCTAAAAAAAGAAGAAATTGTCGTAAAATAAGATTGATTTTTTTCTACGAATAGTGTATAATTCCCGTTGATATGTGTTTTTTTACCCTGTTATAGAAGGAAAGGTGTTTGTTTTATGAAAAAGATTGGTATTTTATCCAGTGGCGGCGATGCACCGGGAATGAATGCAGCGATTCGCGCTGTTGCCCGTACCGCCATTTCCAATGGAATTGAAGTTATTGGTGTGCGCAGAGGCTATGCCGGTTTGATTAATGGTGAATTGATCGAGATGAATGCTCGTTCTGTTTCTAATATTTTGCAAGATGGCGGCACTATGCTTTGCTCTGCCCGCAGCAAAGAGTTTTGCACAGAAGAAGGTATGGCAAAAGCAATCAAGACTTGCAAAGATAATGGCATTGAAGGCTTGGTTGTAATTGGTGGCGATGGCTCTTTCCGCGGTGCTGCTGATCTTTCCGCTCGCGGAATTCCCTGCATTGCCCTGCCCGGTACTATTGATAATGATATTTCTTCTACCGACTATACCATTGGATTTGATACTTGCGTTAACTGTGTAACTGATATGGTAGACCGTATTCGCGATACCATGCGCTCTCATGATCGTTGCTCTGTTGTTGAGGTTATGGGGCGTCATGCAGGCTATGTTGCGCTTTATGCAGGCATTTCTACCGGTGCCACCTATATTATGGTTCCTGAAGTGGAAAGTTCTGTGGAAGATGCAATCAAGAAGATTGAAGCGGGGCGTGCTTTGGGTAAAGCAAGCTTTATTATCATTGTTGCTGAAGGTGTAGGCCATGCCGAAGCGATTTCCAAGCAGATTCAGGATGCAACCGGCATTGTTACCCGCGCTACCATTCTTGGCCATGTTCAGCGCGGCGGATCTCCCACTGCAAAAGATCGTATCCTTGCCGGTCAGATGGGAAGTTATGCTGTTGATTTGCTTCTTGCGGGAAAGAGTAATCGCGTTGTTGGTATTCATAATGAAGAGATCGTTGATTATGATATTCAAAAAGCCCTTTCCATGAAGAAGGAATTTCCTATGGATCTTTATCGCATCTGTAATGAAATCTCTATCTAAAGTAAAAAGCCCTTTCTTAAAAGAAAGGGCTTTTTTCTTTAAAATAGGGCTTGATTTTTTTGAATCTATCGGTTATAATATTATTCGTTCTGAATATGTGCCGGTGTGATGGAATTGGCAGACGTGCCGGACTCAAA
>JAZPYP010000075.1:0-25606 GCA_045544255.1 Eubacteriales bacterium
ATATTGCTTGATAGCATAATCGAAGGAGACGGAAACAATGGCTCGGCAGAAGGCTTTATCTTCAAGATAGGGATATCCTATCTCGGCTTCGTGCTTTGCGTAGATCTCTCGGAGCTTGATGGTTTCAAGGCTATCGTCAAGAACACCCGAGAAGGCATGCGGATTGGTCTTTCCATCCTTCAGCGCGGTCAAGCCTTTGCTTCTGTAAATGGTACTGCCGTCAAGTGCTATGATACGCATAAATTCATATTTTTTCTTTTCTGCCGTCATCGTTAACCCTCCTTTCGTGTTTTTTATTTGGTATTCTATTTTACCATATTTTACGGCTTTTTTCAAGTAAGAGAATTTGAACGAGCGAGATTTCTCTCAAAAATCTGCCGTTTTGACCTGCCTACCATATACGCAAGATGATGTGAGTGGATAGAATATCACGAAAAGCCTTGTTTTCTCTATACTTTTGCGCTCTTTTGACCTACGGCAGAAGAAGAACATCTGTAAATTTCGGCTTCGTTTTTGCAAATCTGTGCAAACTTTCAACGCAAAAGTGGTCTGTCCTACATTTTGGGACAGACCACCTTCGGTTGCTGCTTTTCTCGCCGAGCGTTTTCTTTGACTACAGCGATGTATATTTTGATAAAATAGCAAGCATCAAAGCTTGACCATGGATGTTTTTTTAATATATCAATAGTCGCATCATATGACCTTTTTATGAAAGCTTCTGTTGAACCACAAGTATAAACGAATATATAATCCGCCTTTTCAATGTGATCGGTCATAATATGATTGTCTTTTTCCAATTTTCCAATTATTAAATTCAATTCATCGGATCTATTTAAGCATGCGTAGTTTACAACATGGAAGATCATTCGCTTTTCTCCTGTTCTTAATAGTAGAAGTTATGATTCACTATAATCCTGCAAGGTTGTATTTATATTATGTTGGTCACATTCGTTTGCTAAAGATTTTATTCTACTATATACCTTTGAAAAAGTAGCATCGTTAGAGAAAAATCTTTCTTTGGAAAAATCAAGTTTTTTAACAAATCGTACTGGCGAAGCCGAAGCCAGTGCCATTAACGTTCCTTCGCCCAATTTTATATCATGAGATGCAATTGACCATAATGGTGCAGGCGATTCAATGGAAAAAAAGTTAAGCCTTCCTTTTTGCGAAAAACAACCTACATAGTCATGCTTATGAATGCTTTTATCATCCGTAATATAGTCAGAATCTAGATCAACGCTGAAAGCTATCATATCATTCGAGTAAAAAAGCTCCGTTTCCATCAACATTGCAGAATACAAGTGGCAAAGGGAGTGGTAATTATACTCTTCACTCATTATGTAGTTTGGAGTTTCTACTAATTCAAAATATGGCGGGGCATGTATTCCTACCAATTTAGAATCATCTAAATCAAATTGAGATAAAAGCTGATTAACAAATTTTATGAATTGTTCTTTTGTCGAAAATGCTTTGTTGTGATGTTTAATTCTTGATAGCCTTTCAAGTTCCCAATATCTTAATAATGTCAAATTCCCATCAAAATATTCCCATAATGAAATATTTTGATCGTGCCTTTTAGTATCGATTTGGTAGTAATTAGCATATTTGTTTATCTCAACATAGGCAAATAAATAATATCCGTTTTTCATTATTTTTTTTCACTATTTTTTTTATAGCTTTTTGTCTTTGAATAACCGTTATTGCGATTTCGATGTATTTTGTGCAGGTTCTTCTGACTGTTTTTTAAATGTTTCTCCGACCCTCTAATAATTTCTTTCTTTTCGCTCGAAACGAATTTCAAGAACACATCATATAAATTTAGCCATCCCTCATATGCAATAGCGGTTACAGACGAGTCCATTGAGATTTTGATTTGTTTGCAAATGCGTTTCTGCTGTTCGTAAGAAAACAATTTCTTCGTTTTTTCCTTAAAACTATTTCCAGACGCAGAGAAAACATATGATAGAAAGTTCTTGTAATCAGTGCCTTCGGTTATATCTGGAGTGTATTTTTTCTGAAAGTGAACAAAGCAAATTCTTGCATTGGGTACGGGATGAAAATCTGAAGGTTGAAACTCATGGATCAATTCTGCTGTAAACCAAGGCTTGTACAATAAAGAACGGAGGCTCTCACAATAATACGGCTTTCCAGCGTATTTCAAGAATGCTTCATATTGCATAATGAAGTAGATATCAGTTGGAGGATTTTCAAATTCCAACACCTTCTTCATAATATCCGCAGTCAAATTGAAAGGAATATTCGCACAAATCTTGTAAACTCCATTGTTAGGCAATTTGTATTTAAGAAAATCCTGTTCGATAATCTTGACGTTTGATTTGTTTGCGAAAGATTCTTGCAACAGATGTGCTAATTCTTTGTCATATTCAATTCCTATAACTTGTCCACATTTCTTTGATAATTCTTCCGTAATTATTCCTTTGCCGGGGCCTATTTCAATTACAGTATCTTCGCTTGTTATATTGCTTTTTGATAGCAACTCCGACACAAGGCGTTTGCTATGTAAAAAATTTTGTGAATGTTCAATCCTCATAAGTGTCTCCTTATCGCTTCTTGTATAGTTGTTCTGTTTGTAATTTTCCTAAATTGTTTTAGCCTCACTAGTTTTGAGTTCAATCGAACTTCCGTCTTCAAAATAAAGCTTCTGCTCATGGACCACCTTCAATTTTAAAAAAATTACTGATAGTTCTTCGTCGGAAACAGTATTTCTCAATATTTTCTTGTTGAAATTTTGCGGTGTTTGTCCGATTTTTCTTGCAAGTTCCGAAAGGCTGATATTGTTTTTTTGACAAATAATTTTAATCAGTTCTGATCTTGTCATAGTATTCCTTCCAAAAACATATTTGTGTATTATATTATAAACCATTTGGTTGTCGTTGTCAAGATTATAATTGTAAATAATAGTAGTTTTATAGAAATTATTTTATGGTTGTATGGATGCATATTATTTTAATGTTTCTATAGCAATTTGCATGCCCAATTTGAACGCATACTCGAAGATGGCTGCTTCAGCAAGGCTTACGTACTCGTCCCAGCAGTCGTGGAATTTCTCGAAGATCTCCTTCTGCTCGTCGGTGAAGGTCTTTTCTAAATCCTCGTGATGCCTTGCCATGTATCCGAGTAGCTCCTTCATCTCCTTTGAGTTGTTTCTGCTGTCCTCTTGCGGAACGATGTTTCCATGCCATAGCTCGTTAATTATATTTTTCATAGGTTGTACCTCCCTTTCTGTCAGCACAACAACATACCACAAAAGAGAGAGGAAGTCCAGCACTTTTCCGAAAATAAATCCAACTTTTTTGTCGGGCGTTTTCTTTGTCTACAGCACCTCAATTATTGCATCTTGAAGATAGGGGGTGACAGTTTTTCAGAAGTATGCTATACTATTGGCAGAAAGAACGACGAACTGCTATGTCGGTTAGGTGCGCGAGTTCTCGGAAAAATTGGCTTTGACCACACCTTTGACCATCTACAGGTTCGGACTACGTGGACACAGTGCGAGTAAGAGCACACGAAAGCAGTGATTTCAGACTAAAAAGCACCGAAAATCTCCCAAAAGTCCTTATTTTACAAGGCTTTTACGGTTCGGGTCCAAGAGGCCGGGCGTTCGAGTCGCCTCACTCCGACCATCAAAAAAAGAGATGCATTTGCATCTCTTTTTTTGATGGTCTTCGTTCGGGCGATGAGAACGCGCGTTCGATAAGTGATGCCCCAAAAATACCGAGCCGCAGGCGATTGATCTGACTTTCGCTCTTCACAAACCCCAAAGCCTGCCATCTCTTTCCTTTTCCCCCTCATTGACTTTTCACCATTTATTCATTATAATATTATCGTTATTTGAAAGGAGCGATCACTTTTATGATCCCTGCTATTATTTTATTCGCTGTTACTTATATTTTAATGCTGATTTTTGGCAAATACCGCCCCTATATTGCGCTGGCAAGCGGCCTCGTCTTTATTGCCACAGGCATGCTGCCTGCCAATGAGATCATCGCCTCTTTGGATTTCAATGTGATCCTGATGATCGCCGGCACCATGGGGCTGGTGGCCCTCTTTACCGAAAGCAAGATGCCGGCGCTTTTGGCCGACCTTGTAATGGAAAGAGTGCCGAATGTTAAATGGGCGGCGGTTGCTCTCTCCCTATTTGCGGGGATCATTTCTGCATTTGTAGATAATGTGGCAACTGTTTTGATGGTAGCCCCCATTGCGCTGGAGATCTGCAAAAAGCTCAAGACCAATCCGGTGCCCTTCATTATTGCCGTCGCCGTTTCCTCCAATCTGCAGGGTGCAGCAACCTTAGTTGGAGACACTACTGCCATCATGCTGGGCTCTGCATTGGATATGAGCTTTTTGGATTTCTTCTGGTATCAAGGGAGACCGGGTATCTTCTTCGCTGTTGAATTAGGCGCGTTCCTTTCTGCTTTAATCCTGCTGATCATCTTCCGCAAGGATACTGAAAAGATAGAGAAAGCCCAAACCCGCACCAAGGTAACCGACCTTGTGCCTACCATTCTTTTATCGGCAGCACTTTTCTTGCTGATCATTGTATCCTTTATCCCCGAAAAGCCCTATACCACCAATGGATTGATCTGCTGCGCCTTACTGGTGATCGGGCTGATCTATACCTTTATTAAGAAAAAGAGCTGGAAGGCGATTATGGAACCTCTGAAAGAGATCGATTTTACCACTATTGGCATTCTGCTGGGGCTCTTTCTGATGATCGGCGGCATTACTGCCGAAGGCGTGATCGATGCGGCTGCTAAACTTTTGGCAAATGCAGGGGGCAGCAATATCTTCCTGCTCTATACCATCCTTGTTTGGGGCTCGGTTCTGATCTCTGCTTTTATTGATAATATCCCTTATGTGGCCACTATGATTCCGGTTATTATGGGCATTGCGGCAGAGCTTCAGATGGATCCCACTGTGCTTCTCTTTGGCCTGCTCTCCGGCGCCACCCTCGGCGGCAACTGCACCCCCATCGGCGCCTCTGCCAACATTACCGGCATCGGCATCTTGCGTAAGGAAGGCTATGAAGTTAAAAATTCGGATTTCTTCCGCATCGGCATCCCCTTTACCCTTGCCGCCATTATTCCCGCCTATATCTATATTTGGTTGGTTTACGGAATCTGATTTAAGAAAGTAGGAGAAAAAATGTCGCTTATTGTAAAGATTGGTAAAAAAGGGAAGCAATTATTGAAGGGGATCATCGATCCCCCTACCAAGCATTATGTGCGCTATACGCGGCGCATCGAGCAGATCAAAACCAATAAGCGGATCTGCGCCATGACCTTTGATGACGGGCCCTTCGATCTGCCTTGCGCTCCCGATCTTTTTGAGGGGAAGAGCCTGACCGATGTGATTCTGGATAGCCTTGAGCAATATGGGGCCAAGGGAACCTTCGATGTGATCGGTGATACTGCAGAAAACTATCCCGATCAGGCGGGGGCCATCGGCTCCGCCGCTTGGGGCGGCATTCAATATGACCATTATCCCGATATCCATGCCGATGAAAAGGGCGGCGCCCTGCGAAAAGAGCGCCTGATCCAAAGAATGATCGATGGCGGCCATCAGATCAGTAACCATTGCTATCGGCATATTATCTTTGGTAAGAAGCCCTTTGTTTACGGAAAAAGAGTTTACCTTGGCGAATATCCCAAAGCCTATGAAGATATTGCCAAGCTCCATCGGTTGATGGAAGAAAAATATGGGTATAAAATGATCATGGGGCGCCCTGCCCACTATGTGGATAAAATCGACGCTTGCTTTAGTTCCTATGACGTTTATGACCAGCTGGGCTATTCCTATATGGCCGCCTCTTTTGATGGGCAAGGCTGGCTCCCCTCCGCCCTCTCCGATCCTGCGGCCGCCTTTGAAGCTGAGGTGCAGGCCATGGTGCGCCCCATTAAGAAGGCGCTGGAGACCAATCCCGATTTCTTCTGCGGCCAGATCATCTTCCAAAAAGATGGCTATAACATGGCCAAGCGAACTCCGGTGGCAGTGGGGCTTGGGGAGCAACTGAAACTTTTAAAGGAATATGGATATGAGATCGTTACCGTGGAAGAACTGATGAAGGAATCCCCCTTCAAGGATCTCGGCAGAGAGGATCCTCTTTTTGAGACGGCCTGCGCTTTGGAAAAGAAGCGCGCCATCGCCTTTTCCGATAATACCATTCGCCCTTCCGAGATCATGAAATGGGGCGAGCTTGCCATGCTCCTTGCGCCAAGAGAGATCGCTGTTGATGAGCGGCGGGAGCAGATGCTGAAAACCAAAAAGCCCCTTCACCCTTATGCCACTGCCCTTCTCTGGTGCAAAAAGCAAGGACTGATTCCTAAAGGAGCCAAATGGAATAAAGCGGTAGATGCCCTGCCGAAAGAATATTTCGAGCCCACGAATGATTTCACCCGCGGCAGCATCTTAAAAGCCTTTAAAATCTAAACAAAAAGGGACTGTGAAACGCTGTTTCACAGTCCTTTTATTTATTTTATTCAGCAAGTTTCGGGCGATTTTGGCAAATTCGGTAAAGAGCCAAAGAAAATGGTTTGAAACTTTTGATTTTTGCCGAAGGGATACCCGAAGCCGTACATAGGTACGGCGAGTGGTGCGATTCGGAAGTTTCGGGCAATTTTGGCAAATTCGGTAAGAACCTGATGAAAATCGTTTGAAAGTTTTGATTCGTACCGTAAGGCTTGCCCGACGGCGTACATAGGTACGCCGAGTGGTGCGAATCGGAAGTTTCGGGCGATTTTGGCAGGTTCTTTAGATGAAGCGGATGGTGCGGCGGGCTAACCATTGCTTTTTATGGTTGCGTATCGCCTTGATCTTCACACTTAAGGGGCCATGCTTTGTTTCGATCTCTGCTTCAAGATTGCGCTCATCTACTTGGGCGAAATCCTTCACCTTCAGCTCTTCGCCGCAGATGGGGCAAGCAAGCTTTTTCAATTTGGGATCCATCAGCACCTTTTCCATGGAGCGGCTGGGCTTGAAGACCTCTTTTAAGGAATGCATGCTATACCAAAGCAGGCCGTTGAGTTCTTCGTAGCGAGCGATGCCCTCCTTCAGATCCAGCTTCCCTGCAACCCGAGCGGTATAGATGGCATCATTAAAGGCATCATGGGCAGGAAGATTGGAGGAGATCCCTAAAGATTCCATGGCTGTTTCCAAAGAGAATTGACGATTTTCCTTGGAAACCTGATGATTATAGATCCCCTGCAGATTAAGGCAGGGCGGGAGCCAACTCTCTTCCATCTCATGCATCAAAAGATTATCCTTCAGCATCTGGATATCATCATAGCCCCAAGAGAGCAAAAGACAATCCTTTCCGCACCATTTTTGGAATTCCCTAATGACTTCTTTGAAATTTTTTTGATTTTTAAGCATCTTCTGATCGATGCCGGTAATCTTCTTGATGCGGTAATGAAGCCGCTTATAGAAGGTGGGGGCAACGAGGAGATTGATGCAATCGATGGCCTTCCCCTGCTCATTGAGCTTGATGGCCCCGATTTGAATAATCTCTCCCGAAAAGTAGATGGGAGATTGAATGGCAGTTTCCTTGGAAAAGGGCTGATTCCATTCCATGTCGAATACAATATAGGTCATTACTTTTTCCCTGAATTCTATGAAAGATAGAGTTAGTATACCATAGACAAAGTTCTATGAAAAGAGTTTTTTCAAAAAAACTGAAATTTCTTATATACTCAAGGATTTAATTTCGGGATGCTCGTCCATAAATTTCATCACTTCGGAAAAAGGAATGGATTTTTTCATCCGCACCGAAAGGACCATATTAAGGGTATTATCGGCGCAGGAGGTGATCCGCGAGCTCACAATGGTGATCCCCAGCTCCTTTTGCTTTTTCTTCAGCACCTCGCGGATCTCGGGGGTATCGACTGTTGTGAGCCGGATCTCGCCGGTAGAATAGGCATCGTTGCCAACGCTGAAATGGTGCATCAAGGTTTGCACCAGCAAAATAAGGCCGGTTACGCAGAAGCCCATTAAATACATTCCGCCCCCCACAGCAAGGCCCACAGCAGCGGTAGCCCAGATGCCGGCGGCAGTGGTGAGGCCCTTAACGGTATTTCCGTTCTTAAAGATCACCCCTGCACCCAAAAAGCTGATGCCGGTTACCACCTGCGCGGCCACACGCGAAGGATCGGCGCCGCGGGTAGCGGCAAGGGCGTTGCCGGCGGCATCGAAGAGATCGGCAAACCCATATTTTGATACGATCATGATCAAAGCAGAAGCGCCTGCAATGATGCAATGGGTGCGAATACCTGCCTCTTTACTGCGCTTGGTGCGCTCCAGACCGATCACCGCGCCGCAAAGAGTGGCCACCAGAAGGCGAACAATAAAAGCAAAGGTCATATGATTTTCGAAGAAAGCCAGAATAGCAGAGATTACTTGTTGCATTTTATATAAACTCCTTTTATGTGGAAATACTTTTTATTTCAGGCTGCTGATCCATCAGCCGAAGGGCTTTTTTGAAGGAAAGCTGCTCTTCGGTGGTTACCTTTAAGGTAAGGGCTAATTGGTTATGGGGCAGGCGCTCCACCTTGGCGGAAAGGATCTCCATTCCGTAGCGGCGCTGCTGCCGATAAAGAACCCGCCAGATATGCGGAGTATTCAAAACCGTTAGCTGAAGGGTTTGCATGGTGAGGGAGCTGCCGCCGATCTTATGGCGATGGAAAAACCATTGAATAAAGATGATAAAGGCGGTGGCAAAGATGGCCTCCGGCACCAACCCGCAGCCGCAGGCCATACCGATGGCGGCAGAGAACCAAATGCCTGTTGCACTGGTCAGGCCGCTCACATTATAGCGCCCGCCCTTGAAAATCAATCCCGCGCCGATAAAGTTGACACCATTGACAATCTGGCAAGCGATCATGCTTCCATCCATTCCGCTATTGCTTGCCTCCCCTGCAAGATCAAAGAAGGCATATTTCGAGAGGATCATAAAAAGCGCCGCGCCTATGGTAATAAGGCTATGGGTGCGCGGCCCTGCTTCCTTGGAGCGCAAAGCCCGCTCTATTCCAAGGGCAAGCCCCAAAATGCAGGCAAGCCCCAGCCGCCAGCAAAGCTCTATGGCGGCAGGCAGGTTGCTATTCATCGATTTTCCCCCCTCTCCATATTATAAAAAAATATTATAACACCAAGTTTACATAAAATCAAGGAAATAAAAAAAGAAGATGACATCATCTTCTTTTTCTATTATTCTTTTTCTATTATTCTTTTTTCAGAATGTCGGAATAATTGCGGAGATAGACCACAATATCCGGCTGATATTCTTCGATGCATTCCTCAATGGTTTTTTCGGTATAATGGCGCAGGTCATAGGAATACATGGTATTGAAATTTTGCCAGATAACGCTTTCAAGGCCATTGGTGAAGCTATCGCCGTAGATCAAAACAGAGGGCAGCTCCTCCCGATGGGTTTCGATGCGGGTGGTCCCGAAATCGCCGCCCATATAGATAGCATAGGCCACTTCCTGCTCTGCATTTTGCGGAAGGCTCACAACAGTGGATTCCGCCTTCCCGCCATAATCATATCGATCAAAGGCAATCTGCTCCCGCATCTCTAAATAAGAGACCTTTTCCCCGGTAGAGAAAAGCCCCATCAATTTGCGGCTTCGGGAGCCGATATGCGGATTGGGAAGGGTTTTTATCTCATAATCCTCTTCTGCCAGCGGCTTCAGATCAAAATCCGTATCGGCATTGATGCGGTCGATCAAGGTGCGATAGCTATGAAGGATGCCGGGGAGCAGATAATGATGATCCACCACCGAAAGGTATTCCTTCTTCCAATCTTCTTTGCCCATATCAATGAAAGAAATCCCGCGTTCCTCAAGAGCCTTCATCAAAGCGGCCACTTGAGCGGTATCGATCTCATAGCTGCTATTCAGCATGGAAGGATAGCTTTCGGCGTAGGCCACCGATTGGGAAGGGATCGCCATATAATAATAGCGCCCGCCTGCTTTTTCGGTGGCCTCGGCGGCAGATTGAATTCCGGATGCCGCCTCTTCTGCCCGCGCGGCAAAAAGGGCTTGATCCATGGGCTCATAATCATGATAGGCCAGAACCTTTTCTCCGCTGACCAATACACCATTGACCACAGGGCGCTTCAAAAGTTTCAGATCCAGATAGGTATTGGCAAGAAGCAGCCGCTCCCGCCCTGCCGAGCGATCCCGCAGATATTCCTCTGCCCCGCTAAAGAAGCTCCCATCAAGCACCCCTTCCAAAGAAAAGGCGGGCGCCCCATTGAGCTTGCGGTTCTCATAATAAGAAACCTCTGCCGGTTTTTGGAAAAGAGTCAGCGCCATCAGGCAAAGGAGCAGAAGAAAAAAGCCGAGCCCTGTCAGCCATGCTATGCATTTTGAAAAAGATCGATTCTTCAATATAACTGCTCCTTTCGGGGATCATTGCTCCCCTTAGAATTGGAAATAGATAAAGGGATTGAAGCTTCCCGATACCAGCTTCATATAGGAAAGGGCAAAAACGATAAAGGCAAATACCATAGGCAAAAGAGCCTTCATCGCGGCAAAGCCGCTTCTTTGCTCCCTCTTTGCAAAATAGCGCTCCAGCCACCCTTTGAGCGGGAAGATGCCAATAAGGCAAAGGAGCCATTCCGGCCAATACTGCCGCAAAAGATAAAGGCTTTCCTTCCATTCTCCGCCGCCTGCGCCAAAGAGCGCAGCTATATATTCCCCGCATTGCTGCAAGGATTCCGCGCGGAAGAGAACCCATCCGAGGATTACCACCAGCATGGTTCCCAGATGGCGGAAAAGAGCGGGAATCTTCTTTATCAGATTGGGGAAAAGATATTTTTCCGCCAATAGGAAAAGGCCATTGAAGATTCCCCAAAGGATAAAATTCCATGCCGCCCCATGCCAAAGGCCTGTCAGCGCCCAAACAATGGCGATATTCAAAATATGCCGCGCCACCGAGCAGCGATTGCCGCCCAAGGGAATATAAACATAATCCCGAAACCAAGTGGAAAGGGAGATATGCCATCTTCTCCAAAACTCGGTGATCGATTTAGAAATATAAGGATAATTAAAGTTTTCTGCAAAATAAAAGCCAAAGATCCGCCCAAGGCCGATCGCCATATCGGAATAGGCCGAAAAATCAAAATAGATCTGCAGGGTATAGGCAATGGCGCCCACCCATGCAAGAGGGGTGGTCAAAAGAGCGGAGCCGCACCGCCCGAAAACAGTATCGGCGATCTCGCCCATAGGGTTGGCCATCAGCATCTTTTTGCCAAAGCCCAACATAAAGCGAGTGGCACCCTTGGAGAAATTTTCCATGGTATGCGCCCTTTTGGAAAGCTCCCGCTCCACCTGCGTATAGCGCACAATCGGCCCCGCCACAAGCTGGGGAAAGAGGCTCACATAAAGGGCCACCTTAAGAGGATCTTTTTGCACTGCCGCATCCTCGCGGTATACATCTACCACATAGCTGAGCCCTTGAAAGGTGAAGAAAGAAATGCCGATAGGCAAAACAATTTCGGGCACCGGAATCCTCAATCCAAGATCCACCAAAACCTGCGCCCCAAAGCCTGCATATTTAAAGATGCCCAGCAGCCCAAGATTAATGGCAAGGGTGATCACCAAAGCCGCTCTTTTGGCGCCCTTCTTCGGCAAAATACCGCAGAGGAGCCCCCCAAGATAATTGATCAAAACAGAAGAAAGCAAAAGCCCCAGATAGCGCACTCCGCCCCAGCCATAAAAAACCAGGCTAAACGCTAAAAGAACAAGATTTTTAGCGTTGAGATATTTTTTGGGGATCAGAAAATAGCAGAGCAGCAGAAGGGGCAAAAATATTAAGATAAAAACACTGCTTGTGAAAACCATAATGAAATTGCCTCCTTCTTTCTAATATTATTATCATTATATCCTCTCCCGCCCGCAAAATCAAGCCATATAATTTTCTTGCAGAAGAGAAAAAAATATAGTATAATAAATATTTAGTTGAGTCAAAGAAAGGAACAGATTCATGGATATTAATCAAACCCTTGCAAAAGAATTGGATATTAAGCTCTCTCGGGTAGAGGCGGCGGTTCAGTTGATGGACGATGGCAACACCATTCCCTTCATCGCCCGCTACCGCAAAGAAGCCACCGGCGGGCTGGATGATCAGCAGCTTCGTGCCCTCTCCGAGCGCCTCAATTATCTGCGCAATTTGGAAAAGCGCAAGGCGGAGGTTCTGGAAAACATTGCAGGCCAAGATAAGCTGACTCCTGAGCTGCAAGAGGCCATCGAAAAGGCCGCAACCCTTGCAGAGGTGGAGGATCTTTACCGCCCCTATAAGCAGAAAAAGCAAACCCGCGCCGGCAAAGCAAAAGCCAAGGGGCTTGAGCCTTTGGCCGAGCAGATTCTGGAGCAGGATCCCGCCCTGGATCCCCTTGCCGCCGCTGCGGAATTTATCGATGAAGAAAAGGAAGTGCTCTCGGCGGAAGAAGCCCTGCAGGGCGCAAGAGATATTATTGCCGAGCGGATCTCCGACGATGCGGAAATGCGCCGCCTGCTCCGCTCCCTTTATGGCGCCATTGGCTCTGTAACCAGCGAAAAAAGCGATGAGGAAAAGGACGAAAAGGGCATTTTCGCCATGTATTATGAATTCGAGGATCTCATCAAAAAGATCCCCGGCCATCGGGTGCTGGCCCTCAACCGCGGCGAGGCGGAAGAGGTGCTCAAAGTGCGGATCAAGGTGGATGAAGAGCGGGCGATCGGCATTCTTTTAAGAGCCTATCTTAAAAATGAAAGCAAGAGCGCGGAAGAGGTGCGGATCGCGGCTGAGGACGCTTATGATCGGCTGATCGCCCCCTCCCTGGAGCGGGAAGTGCGCTCCACTTTGACCGAGCAGGCCGCAGAGCAGGCCATCGGCGTTTTCTCGGTTAATCTTCGGCATCTTCTGATGCAGCCGCCGGTAAAGGGCATGGTTACCCTTGGCCTTGATCCGGCCTACCGCACCGGTTGCAAGATCGCGGTGGTCGATGAAACCGGCAAGGTGCTGGATACTACTGTTGTTTATCCCACTCCGCCCCAAAATAAGACCGAAGAGGCCAAGAATAAGCTTACCGCGCTTATAAAGAAGCATAAAGTTTCCCTGATCAGCATCGGCAACGGTACTGCCTCAAGGGAATCGGAAAGCTTTGTGGCAGAGCTGATTCGAGAGCTGGATACTCCGGTGCACTATGTTATCGTAAGCGAAGCGGGAGCATCGGTTTATTCCGCCTCAAAACTCGCGGCAGAGGAATTTCCCGATTATGATGTTTCCCTCCGCTCGGCAGTTTCCATTGCAAGAAGATTGCAGGATCCTTTGGCAGAGCTTGTTAAGATCGATCCCAAATCCATCGGTGTCGGCCAATATCAGCATGATATGCCCAAAGCCCGCTTGGGCGAGGCCCTTGGGGGCGTGGTGGAGGATTGCGTAAACTCTGTTGGCGTTGATCTTAATACCGCAAGCGCGCCCCTTTTGGCGCAGGTGGCGGGCATCAACCAGACCATTGCCAAAAATATCGTTCATTTCCGCGAAGAGCAAGGCGCTTTCGGTTCCAGAAAGCAGCTTCTGAAGGTGCCCAAGCTTGGCCCCAAAGCCTTTGAGCAATGCGCGGGATTTTTGCGGGTTTCCGGCGGAGATGAGCCCTTGGATGCCACCGCTGTTCATCCCGAAAGCTACCCTGCCGCCAAAAGCCTTTTAAAGAAATGCGGCTTCACCGCCGCCGATCTTAAGAGCGGCTCTATCAGCGGCATCGATGCCTTTATTGAAGGGCAGAAGGGCGCCGCCCTTGCCGAAGAGCTGCAGGTTGGCCTGCCCACCCTTCAGGATATTGCCGTCTTTTTGCAAAAGCCCGGCCGCGATCCCAGAGATGAGCTGCCCCGCCCCATTTTGAAAACCGATGTGATGACATTGGAGGATCTTACCGAAGGCATGATCCTGCAGGGCACGGTGCGCAATGTGATCGATTTCGGCGCCTTTGTTGATATCGGGGTTCACGATGATGGGCTGGTGCATATCTCCCAGATCTGCGATCGCTTTATCAAGCATCCCGCTGAAGTGCTGAAGGTGGGCGATATTGTGAAGGTGAAGGTGCTCTCGGTGGATATTAAGAAGCATCGCATCAGCCTCACCATGAAAATTTAAGGCTTTTTTCAAAAAAACCTTTATTTTTGAAACCAATCGTTATATACTGAAAAGAGCGAATTTATTTTTTGGATTAGGATGTGAGTCAAATGGAAGAGATGCAGCCTAAAAAGCAAAATGCATTGATGAAATTTTTAACCAAGGTTTTCACCCATGAAGGCAAGCTTCGCCCCTGCTTTCTGCCGCTGACCGCGATTGTTGCTTTAATGGTAGTGGCGGCGGTGGGGATCCATACCATTTTATCCGGCTTTTCCTATCAGCATAATGAAATCGGAATGAAGCCGGAGGATCTGGGCATTGTTGAGATGGATCGGCCCGAAGGCATTACCAATATTGCCCTTTTCGGTATCGATGCCCGCAACGAAACCTTCCGCGGCCTTTCGGATTCGATTATGATCATCTCTATTGATGCCAATCATAATAGCATCAAGATCATCTCCATTATGCGGGATAGCTTGGTTAAGGTGGATGGCTATGGGCACCAAAAGATCAATGCCGCCTATAATCTCGGCGGCCCCGAGCTTGCCATCAAAACCCTCAACCAAACCTTTAATATGGATATTTCGGAATATGCTACTGTTGACTTTGTGAGCATGGCGAAGCTGATCGATACCGTTGGAGGAATCGAAGCCGAGCTGACCGAAGGGGAGGTTAAGAATGCCAATAAGCAGATCCGCGAAATGGCAAAGCAAAGAAAAACCCCCAATGATCAGATCAAAGAGGCCGGCAAGCAAACCCTTTCCGGCATTCAGGCGGTGGCTTTTGCGCGAATCCGCAAAACCGCTACCATTAACGGCACCAATAACGATTTCGGCCGCACCGAGCGGCAGCGCTATGTGATGCATGAGCTTTTCAAAAAGGCTCTTGCCACCAGCGTTACCAAATATCCCGCTATGATCAAGGCCCTTCTTCCTTATATGGAAACCTCTCTTGATTATCAGGACGTTTTCGATCTGGCAGGCCTTTTGGCCAGCAAGGGCGTTACCTTTGAGCAGGAGCGCATCCCCGCCGATCGCGCGATCATCACATGGGGATTGCGGGCCTCCGGTCTTGGCTCCTGCATGTATTATGATCTGGACTATGCGGCCGAGCTGCTTCATGCTTTTATTTATGATGATATTCCCTTTGAGGACTATATGGACCAAAACGGAGTGCGCAAAAATGATTGGTATACCGGCGGGGTTGCCGGCAGCACCGATAGCGAAGAAGAGGAAGAGGAGCCCATCGATCCTTCCCTGACCGATCCCAACGCAGGCGGTGTTACTGATCCCAATGCCGGTGGCGTTACCGATCCCAATGCCGGCGGCGTTACCGATCCCAACGCGGGCGGCGTTACCGATCCGAATGGTGGCGACCAAAGCGGCGGTGATCAAAGTGGCGGAGACCAAAGCGGCGGTGATCAAAGCGGTGGCGATCAAAGCGGCGGGGATCAAAGCGGTGGCGACCAAAGCGGTGGCGACCAAAGCGGTAGCGACCAAAGCGGTGGCGACCAAAGCGGCGGTGATCAAAGCGGCGGTGGCCAAAGTGGCGGCGATCAAAGCGGCGGCGACCAAAATAATGGCGGCCAAAGCGGCGGAGGAACCACGCCTGTTAACCCCGTTGTTCCTACTGTTTAATCTTATATAACAAAAAAGAGAAGATTCGTTTATCACGGATCTTCTCTTTTTTAGTTGTTATTTCTTCTTGGAAATCTCCTTCATGCGCTGCGCATTGGAAAGGGTTGCTTTTCTCAAGCGCATACTCTTGGGGGTTACCTCAATATATTCATCGGGAGCGATAAACTCAATCGCCTCTTCCAAGCTCATCTTCTTGGGAGGAATCAGCCGCAAAGCCTCATCGGAGCCGCCGGCCCGCATATTGGTAACATGCTTTCTTTTGCATACATTAACAGCGATATCCTCACCCTTGGGATTCATGCCAACAATCATGCCCTCATAAACCTGGGTGGCAGGATCGATAAAGAGGGTGCCCCGCTCTTGGGCATTGAAAAGCCCATAAGTTACCGCCTCGCCGCTCTCAAAAGCGATCAGAGAGCCGGTGGAACGGCCGGGGATCTCGCCCTTATAAGGCTCATAGCCATGGAAGATGGAATTCATGATGCCCTCGCCCTTGGTAGCGGTAAGAAAATCGCTCTTATAGCCGATGAGGCCGCGGGCAGGCACCAGATATTGCAGCTTCATGCGGTTTCCGTTGGGCTCCATGGAAACCATTTCACCCTTGCGGGAGCCAAGCCGCTCCACCACTGCGCCAACGCAATCCTCCGGCACATCGATAAATACTTCCTCAATCGGCTCGCATTGCACGCCGTCGATCTCTTTATAAAGCACATGGGGCATGGAGACCGCAAATTCATAGCCTTCCCGCCGCATATTTTCGATCAGGATCGAAAGATGCATCTCGCCGCGGCCGGCCACCTTAAAGGTATCGGCGCTTTCGCCTTCCTCCACCCGCAGAGAAACATCCTTCAAAAGCTCCCGCATCAGCCGATCGCGGATATGCCGAGAGGTTACAAATTTGCCCTCGCGGCCGGCAAAGGGGCTATTATTGACCATAAAATTCATTTCCAGAGTGGGTTCGCTGATCTTCACAAAAGGCAGGGGTTCGGGATTGGCTGCAAAGCAAAGGGTTTCCCCGATGGTTACATTTTCGATTCCCGAAAAGCATACGATATCGCCCATCTTTGCCTCATTCACCGGCACCCGATTCAAGCCTTCGATGGCAAAAAGGGCCTGCACCCGCCCTTTGCGGATATTGGCAGGATCATGATAATTGCAGATGGCCAATTCCTCATTCTGATGGATCACACCCCGCTCAATGCGGCCGATGCCGATTCTGCCGACAAAATCATTATAGTCGATCGAAGAAACCAGCATCTGCAAAGGCTGATCCTCTTCCCCAACAGGCGCGGGAATATGCTCCAGAATTTTTTCGAAAAGGGGCGCAAGATCCTTGCCCTGCTCTTCGGGAGAGAGGGAGGCAGTGCCTTCTCGGCCGGAGCAGAAAAGAATGGGGCTATCAAGCTGCTCATCGCTGGCGCCCAGCTCGATCAAAAGCTCCAATACTTCATCGACCACTTCGAGAGGCCGCGCATCGGGGCGATCGATCTTATTGACCACAACGATGATCTGGTGGCCCATCTCCAGCGCCTTTTCCAAAACAAAGCGGGTTTGCGGCATGGCGCCCTCAAAGGCATCGACCAAGAGCAAAACACCGTTTACCATCTTTAAGATCCGCTCCACTTCACCGCTGAAATCCGCGTGCCCCGGAGTATCCACAATGTTGATCTTGGTATCCCCCCAATGGGCGGCGGTATTTTTAGCAAGAATGGTGATGCCCCGCTCCCGCTCAAGATCGTTATTATCCATTACCCGATCGGCCACTGCCTGATTTTCGCGGAAAACGCCGCCCTGCTTGAGCATTTCATCCACCAAAGTGGTCTTACCATGGTCAACATGGGCGATGATGGCAATATTTCTTAAATCTTCTCTCTTCATAAAAATTCCTTCTTTTACTTATCAAATCTTATCGAACTTTAAAATTATATCAAAACTACATGGATTTTGCCATATCTAATTTTGCCAAAATTACGCATGATTTCCCCTCTATTTACAAACAATATAGTAAAAAGAAAGGAGCTTTCCCATGAAACTATGCAAAAATCTTTTCATCTTTTTGATGATTCCCCTTTTGATCATCGCCCTGCTCTTTTTAATGAGCGCCGGCGGCACACTCTCTTCTACTCAAGGGGTGGAATGGTATTTCGAGCCCAATGAAGAGCATCGGCAACCCAAGGTTATTGATGCCATCGACCTTTCCGGCCGAGAGGTGCTTTATCTCGGAAAGAGCGACGAAAAGAAGGTGGCGCTCACCTTTGATGCCGGATTTGATAACGGGAATCATACCCCTATTTTAGATGCGCTTTTGGCCAAAAAGGTGCAGGGCACCTTCTTTTTGGACGGCAATTTTCTGCGGCAAAACCCAAAGCTTCTTGCCCGCATGGCAGAAGAGGGGCATTTGATCGGCAACCATACCCTCAACCATGCGGATATGACTGCCCTTACCGATTTTGAAACCTATAGGGCGCAAATCGATGGGTGGAATGCCCTTTTGCAGGAGCAGGGCATTGAGCCTTCGGGCTATTTTCGATTCCCTTGCGGAAAATTTTCTTCCCGCGCTCTGGATTATAATGAAAAGCTGGGACTCACCTCAGTTTTTTGGAGCTTTGCCTATTATGACTGGGTGGAAGAGGATCAGCCCGAGCCGGAGGCGGCCTTGGAAAAGATCATGAGCCGCGTGCATAACGGTTGCATTTTGCTCCTTCATTCCACCTCTGCCACCAATGCCCAAATCCTCCCCGAACTGATCGATCGGTTGCGGGAAGAGGGCTATGAAATTGTGCCCTTATCCGAGATGAAGCCGGAGTGAAATTTTTGCACCTGTGGTGCAAAAATTTCACTGCTTCGGTCTGCCGTTGAGAGGCCGAAGCATATGCTTCTATGAGGTGATATCTTTGAATTTTCTTTCCTTCTTCGCGTCTGCCTTTTCTTCCCCGTTGAGCGCTATGGTGGTTTTGGCCACCCTTGGGGTTTTATTCGTTAATGGCTGGACCGATGCTCCCAACGCTATCGCCGCAGGGGTTTCCACCCGCGCCTTCACTCTGCGGCAGGGAATCATTCTTGCCACTCTGATGAATATTCTCGGCGCCGCTTCCACCCTTCTTTTGGGGCAAAAAGTGGCCGAAACGATCTTCGATCTTGGGCGCTTTCCAAAGGGGGCATCGGGCAGCTTTGCTTTGGCGGCGGCAATGATTTCTGTGATCCTTTGGGCCATTCTTGCCTGGCGCTTTGGGATCCCCACCAGCGAAAGCCATGCCCTGATGGCAGGGCTGATGGGCGCCGCTCTGGCGCTGGGGGCGGGTGGGGTTTCTTTAACCGCTCTTTTTCGGGTTCTTTTGGGCATGGTTCTTTCCTCTTCCGCCGGCATTTTAGGGGGCTGGATCCTTTTAAAGCTCTTTTTGCATCTGCCCCTGAAAGGGCCTGTTTGGCGGGGCGGGCAGATTCTTTCCGCCCTGCTGATGGCCTTTGCCCATGGGCTGCAGGATGCTCCGAAATTTGCCTCGATCTTGGTTCTCGGCGCCACCCTTTGGGGCAATAGCGATGGATTTTCGCTTCCCCTCTGGATGCTGCTGCTTGCCGGCCTTTTTATGGGGCTCGGCACCCTTTTAGGGGGCGGGCGGATCATTAAAAAGGTGGGGAGCGAGATGGTCTCGATCGGCCCGCGGGAAGGCTTTGCCGCTGATCTTGCGGGCACCCTTGCCCTGATTTTCTCCACCCTGCAGGGAATGCCTGTCAGCACCACTCATGTGAAAACCTGCGCCCTGATGGGCGCCGCCATGGGCAAGGGGGAGGATCATATTGATTCCCGCATCGCCCTTTCCATGGGCGCCGCCTGGCTGCTCACCTTCCCTGCCTGCGGCCTTTTAGGGTTTTTACTTACAAAATTTTTTCTCTTTCTTTGAATATCTCCTTGCTTTTATTTAAAATTCTTTGTATAATATTCTTTGAGTTTTAAAGTAAGGGTGGGAAGTAACATGGCCAAAATCGGATTTGATAATGATCAATATCTTAAAACCCAGTCTGCCCATATTCAAGAGCGGATCGATCTTTTCGGCGGAAAGCTTTATTTGGAATTCGGCGGAAAGCTTTATGATGATTATCATGCCTCAAGGGTTCTGCCCGGCTTTCAGCCGGATAGCAAGCTTCGGATGCTTTTGCAGATGAAGGATCTGGTGGAGGTGGTCATCACCATTAATGCCGGCGATATTGAAAAGAATAAGATCCGCGGCGATCTTGGCATTACCTATGATTTTGAGGTCATTCGGTTGATTGAGATCTTCAGGGATCTTGGCCTTTATGTAAGCAGTGTGGTGCTCTCTCGCTATAGCGAAAGCCCTAGCACCAAGGCCTTCCAAACCCGCTTGGAGCATATGGGCGTTAAGGTTTATCGCCATTATGCCATCGAAGGGTACCCTGCCAATATTGCCCATATTGTGAGCGATGAGGGCTATGGAAAGAACGATTTTATCGAAACCAGCCGCGAGCTGGTGATCGTAACCGCTCCGGGCCCCGGCAGCGGCAAGCTGGCCACCTGCCTTTCCCAGCTTTATCATGAGCATAAGCGCGGAGTGAAGGCGGGATACGCTAAATTCGAAACCTTCCCCATCTGGAATCTTCCCCTGAACCACCCTGTAAATCTTGCCTATGAGGCGGCTACCGCCGATCTCAACGATGTGAATATGATCGATCCCTTCCATCTGGAAGCCTACGGCACCACTACGGTGAACTATAACCGCGATGTGGAAGCCTTTCCGGTGCTGGTGGCGATGTTTGAAAAGATCTTGGGGCAATGCCCCTATAAATCCCCCACCGATATGGGGGTAAATATGGTGGGCAACTGCATCACCAACGATGAAGCGATCCAAGAAGCCTCCCGCCAAGAGATCCTGCGCCGCTATTATGATGCCCTTTGCGATCAGCGCAAGGGTAAAATTGCCGATGAAGTGATCTTCAAGCTGGAGCTTTTGATGAAAAAGGCGGGCGTTACTCTTGATAAGCGCGCGGTGGTGGCCCCTGCTTTGAGAAAAGCGGAGCAGACCGGTCGGCCGGCCGCAGCCATGGAGCTGCCCGACGGTACCATTGTTACCGGCAAGACCAGCGATCTTTTGGGCGCTTCCGCAGCCCTTTTGCTCAATGCTTTGAAAAAGCTTGCCGGCCTGCCGGACGAGGCTCATCTGATCTCCCTTGAGGCGATCAACCCCATTCAGCACCTGAAGGTGGATCATCTGGGCAACCGCAACCCCCGCCTGCATACCGACGAAACCCTTATCGCCCTCTCCATCAGCGCCGCCACCGATGAATCGGCGGAGCAAGCCATGGAGCAGCTCGATAAGCTCCGCGGCTGCGAGGTTCATTCCTCGGTGATCCTCTCGCCGGTGGATGAAAAGGTCTTTAAGCGCCTTGGTGTGAACCTGACCTGCGAACCAAGATATAAACGATAATTTAAAAGGCCCGATTTGGTAAATCTATCCAAATCGGGCCTTTTCTTTTTGTTGAAAATCCCATGGTTATGTAACATTTGCGTTACATTTCGGCGATTTGCTTGCATTGGCCTCTTTTTCGAAATATAATGAAATTGAAAGAGATTTAAACCCTTTTGAAAGGAGGCATTAAACATGAAAAAAATGATTGCTTTGCTATTGATTGCCGCCCTCCTCTTAAGCGGCTGCGCTATAAAAACAGAGGATCAGGCAATCACCATGACGCAAAGCGAATTGGCTGCACCGGATCAATATATTCCCTCCGATGCTCCCATTCAGCATCAATTACAAACCGACACTCCTTCAAACAATGAGGAATCTTCCATTTCCGAAGATTCCTCGGAAGATAACGAAATTCCTTTGGAAAAGCAGGAGGCCGAAGCAGAGAAAGAGCCACCTGCCGAAGAGGAGCAAGAAAAGGGCCAAGAGGAGCAACGCGAAGAAAAAGAGGAGAATGAGTCTGCCGGAGCCCTTACCTGCATAGTTGAAACAGTCGACAGGGAATTTATCCTTGCAGCGCATAATACGGATGATTATCATGTAGGCGTTACCAGAGCCTATAGTTGGTGCCATCCCAGCACAACCATAAGCGATTACGTCTATATCGCATTTAAATTCACCAATACTTCAGATGCCCCCGTCTGCTTCAATGATCTTTTTATCACAAAGGTTCACCAAAGAGGAACAGAAGAGTTACTTCCAACCGCCAGATTCCCCGATATTAATCTCGGCGGTACCTATATGATCCAACCCTCGGATACTCATGTTTTTTCCATTGAATACAACCTACTCTATCCGGATGAACCGATTGAAATTTTTATTCAGCTCAAAGATTCAGCGCCGATGACCGAATAATTTAAAGAGCAGTAAAACGAATTTCGTTTTACTGCTCTTTTCAATTTTTAGGCGATTTAGGGGATCGGAAAAATTGTTTGAAGGTTTCGATTCCTACCGAAGGGTTACCCGAAGGCGTTTGAGCGGGCCCCCATAAAATCGAAGCATTTTATGGGGAAAAGGAAAAGACAATGGATTGAGCGGATTTTTTTGCCATCGGGCAAAATGGAGCGGAATCCATTGGCTTTGACGCACGCCGAGTGGTAGGAATCGGAGGTTTCGGGCAATTTTAACCCCTTTTATTTAGGGGATCGGAAAAATTGTTTGAAAGTTTTGATTTGCGCTGTATAGCTTGCCCGAAGGCGTACAAAAAGGTACGCCGAGTGGCGCAAATCGGAAGTTTCGGGCAATTTTAACATCCCCTAACGATACATTTTATAGAGGTCGGCATAGATCCCGCCCTTTTGCAAAAGTTCATCATGGCTCCCCTCTTCGGCGATGCCCTCTTCGGTGAGCACCAAGATGCGGCCCGCATTTCGAATAGTGGTGAGCCGATGGGCGATCACAAAGGTAGTGCGGTCTTTTGCCAAAGCCTCCAGACTTTCCTGCACCACCCGCTCGCTTTCGTTATCAAGGGCGCTGGTAGCCTCATCGAAGATCAAGATGGGCGGATCCTTCAAAAAGACTCTTGCGATGGAAAGCCGCTGCTTCTGGCCGCCCGAAAGCTTCACTCCCCGCTGCCCGATATCGGTATGGTAGCCATTGGGCAGGCTCACAATAAATTCATGGGCATTGGCTCGCTTTGCGGCGGCGATGATCTCTTCTTCGGTCGCCTCAGGGCGCCCGTAGCGAATATTTTCCAAAACAGTGCCGGCAAAGAGATATACATCCTGCTGCACCATGCCGATCTGATCCCGAAGGCCCTTCATGGTATAGCGGCGGATATCTTCCCCATCGATGGTGATGGCGCCGCCGGAAACCTCATAAAAACGCGGGATCAGATTGCAAAGAGTTGTTTTACCGGCGCCGGATTCCCCTACCAGCGCCACATATTCCCCTGCCTTGACCGAAAGGGAAACTTTAGAGAGCACCTGCTTTTCATGATCGGGATAATGGAAGGAAACATCTCGAAAAGCAACCTCCCCCTTGAATCGGGGCGGCTCCTTGGCATCGGGGAGATCGCGGATCTCCGGCTCGATTTCCATCATCTCGCGGAAGCGCCCGAAGGCGGTGGCGCCATTTTGGAATTGCTCGGTGAAATTAATGAGTTTGCGCACCGGCTCCACAAAGTTATTGATATAAAGCATAAAGGTAATGAGATCCACCGCCGCCATGAGCCCGCGGCTGATCATCAAAGCGCCCGCCACCAAGACCGCCACAGTGATCAAGGTGGTAAAAGCGCCGAGCCCCGAATGGAAAACGCCCATCCAGCGGTAGGCATAGCTCTTGCTTTCTAAAATGGCATCATTGGTATGGCGGAATTTTTTCTCTTCCAAGCCCTCATTGGCAAAGGATTTTACCACGCGGATCCCTGCAAGATTATCTTCCATTGCGCCATTAAACTCGGCCACCCGCTCCCGATTTTGCTTGAAGGCCTTGCGCATCTTTTTATTGCATTTGGCGGCATAAAGCACCATCGGCGGCAAAAGCAGCAGCGCCACCAGCGCCAGCCGCCAATTCACACTCATCATGATCCCAAGGCCGCCCAACAGCTTCACCACCGAGATCATCAGATCTTCGGGGCCATGGTGGGCAAGCTCGGTGATATCAAAAAGATCATTGCCGATGCGGCTCATCAGCTGACCTACCTTTTGGTTATCATAAAAACTAAAGGAAAGCCGCTGATAATGAGAAAAAAGCTCTTCCCGCATGGAATATTCCATTTTGGCGCCCATAATATGGCCATAATAGGCGGTAAAATAGGTGCAATAGATCTCCAGCCCGATCAGCGCCGCCATGCCCGCCGCCATCCAAAGGATCAGCCGCAGAGCCTCATCTTGGGGGCGCAGGATATAATCGCCGGTAATCTTCCGCACCATCAGCGGAATGATCAGGGTGATGGCCGCGCTTAAGGTGGCAAAAAACATATCGGCCCAAAATAATTTGCGATGGGGCTTATAATACCCAATAAATTTCTTGATCATTTTTTCAGTTCCTTTATTCTTTCCTTATAGTCGGGAAGGATCCTCTCCACCTCCCGATAAAATGCCTTGCTATGGTTCATCTGCTTCAGATGGCAAAGCTCATGGACCACCACATAATCGATGGCGGCAGGGCTTTTCTCCATCAAAAAGAGGGAAAAAGAGATCCGCCCTTTGCTGCTGCAGCTTCCAAAGCGGGTGCGGGCGGCGGTGATGGTAAGCCCCTTTGGCTCCACTCCGACCAGCGGCGCAAAATGAGCCACCCGCGCCGGTAAATAGGCCTTGGCAGAGGCGCGCAGGGCTTTGATCTCTTCCGCGCTTTTTTCCTCTTGGGGCTTGAATTCCGCCTGCTTTTTCGCAATCCACGCCCGATTTTTCTCAATAAATCCATCAATGACCGCTTGAGGGCAAAGAATCGGCGCCCGCACTAAAAGCTCCCCTTCTTTATCAAGAGATAGGGATATGGTTTTTCGTTTGCTTCTGATAATCTTCATGAAAAATATTTTAACATTTCTAAAGCAAGATTACAAGAGCATAAACCAAATAAAAAAACACCCGCAAGGGGTGTTTTTTTATTTGCGAAAGAGCGACTAAAAGTAGTATAAGTAGGGGTAAGAAAGACCAAAAGTAGCGTAGCGCTAATCTTCAAGAACGAATTTGCCTTTTGTTCCATCAGGATTTATATAATACCCGTCGACAATTTCATTAAAACCGCCACCAAAATGCCAACCTTTTGATTCAATCCATTCGATAAAAGCATCTGCAAATTCATCAGTTGTAATTTCGCAAGGTATTTCAACACAACCATTTATCTCTATTTCTTTACACATTATCATCACCTCTTAAGGAAAGTATATCACAAATTATTTTGGCGTTCAATGAAATCGCCTACGGCGATGAAATCCTCACTCTGTTCGGATGAAATCTGCTAACGCAGATGAAATTAAATCCACCCACCCGCCGTCGAGGCGGATTTCATCCCCATAGAGGATTTCATCATCGGAGATGATTTCACCCACCCGAAAGGGTGGATTTAGTTGAAAAACCGACAAGTCGAAACTTGTCGGTTTTTCTGTGTGTTCTGACCTTAATAGATGCCTGCCGAATTATTCGTTAACATAATAGGTGCTTTCGTATATTTCTATTCCAAAAAGATTGATTGCCCAACCTTTCATAGTTTGATTGTCGAACCACTCCATATTAAAAATGTATATCTCGTACATTGGTACGATTGGAGATAAATATATAGTTCCCCCATCCTTTAATGTTTGCGGAATTGGCACGATTAAAAGAAGAACGGCAATTACTATGCAAATAATTAAAATTACCTTTGCTTTTTTCATATATCCACCGCCTTTCGTTATCATTTTCGTCTGCTATCAAG